>NZ_JBEXHP010000061.1:0-35661 GCF_040607895.1 Micromonospora sp. NPDC005220 | reverse complement strand
GGACCCGCCGCGCCGGGCGCCGCCGGCAGCAGGGTGAGCGCCGGGGCCCGGTGCGGACCGGTGGCGTCCGCCCACCGCACCACCGTGCCATCGGCGTACGTCTGGACGACCTCGAAGGTGAGCCGCTCGGCCTGCGGCATCGGCCCCATGGAGAGCGCCAACCGGGCCGGCCCGGGGTCACTCGCACCGACCCGGACCCAGGTCACCGCGGTGGTCACCGTGCTCACCCCGGCGGAGTGGATGCCGGCCACCGGCTTGTCCAGGGTGCGCGAGCTGATCCGGGGCGCCCAACCGTTCACCGACATCGGGTAGACCTCGGCGATCGGGGCGTCGGCCGGCAGCCGGACCTCGATCTGGTTGGTCTTCGTGCCGGCCCGCTCCTCAGGGACGCTGAACTCCAGCCGTACCGCGTCGCCCTGCCGCGCCTCGGTCGGGGTGGTCGCCACGTCCGCCGCGTACGCCGTGCCAGGCCAGAGCAGCAGGCCGGCGGCGGTCACCGCGGTCGCCGCCACGATCCGCCGCCGACGGCCACCGCCGTACGTGCTCGCCATCTCGTGCCCCCATCCGTGTCGACGCGGCCGGCACCGGTTTCCGGCCACACCTTCTAGTTCGGCTGCGAGGCGCGAAAGGTTCAACGTCGGCGGTAAGCAAGGTGCCGTTCCCGGTCGGGGGCGGGGCGACCGATAGCATCGGCAGGAGCCGAGGATCGGCACCGTTTCGTACCGCTTGGAGGAGTCACCGTGTCCGCACCCCGTACCCCCGCCGTGGCCGACCCTGTCGTCGTCGCCGCCGGGACGACGGCGGCCGACGCGGTGGCCGCGGCCGGACTGCCCGCGAACGGCCCCAAGGCGATCGTCGTGGTCCGCGACCCGCAGGGCCAGCTGCGCGACCTGGACTGGACGCCGGCCGAGGAGACCGTCGTCGAGCCGGTCAGCCTGGACTCGCCGGACGGGCTCAACGTGCTGCGGCACTCCACCGCGCACGTCCTCGCCCAGGCCGTGCAGGACATCTTCCCCGAGGCCAAGCTGGGCATCGGGCCGCCGATCGAGAACGGCTTCTACTACGACTTCGACGTCGACAAGCCGTTCCAGCCCGATGATCTCAGCAAGCTCGAGAAGCGCATGCAGGAGATCATCAAGAGCGGGCAGCGGTTCCGTCGCCGCCGCTTCGGCAGCCTCGACGAGGCGCGCGCCGAGCTGGCCGACGAGCCGTTCAAGCTGGAGTTGATCGAGGTCAAGGGCGAGGGCCTGGACACCGACGAGGTGATGGAGGTGGGCGGCGGCGAGCTGACCATCTACGACAACCTCGACGCCAAGGAGGACAAGGTCTGCTGGTCGGACCTGTGCCGGGGCCCGCACCTGCCGACCACCCGCCTGATCGGCGCGTTCAAGCTGATGCGCTCGGCCGCCGCGTACTGGCGCGGGTCGGAGAAGAACCCCCAACTCCAGCGGGTGTACGGCACCGCGTGGCCGACCCGCGACGAGCTCAAGGCGTACCTCAAGCTGTTGGAGGAGGCCGCCCGGCGCGACCACCGCAAGCTCGGCGCGGACCTCGACCTGTTCAGCTTCCCCGACGAGATCGGCTCGGGCCTGGCGGTCTTCCACCCCAAGGGCGGCATCATCCGCCGCGAGATGGAGCACTACTCGCGGCGGCGGCACGAGGAGGCGGGGTACGAGTTCGTCAACTCCCCGCACATCTCCAAGGCGCAGCTGTTCCACACTTCCGGGCACCTGCCGTACTACGCGGACACCATGTTCCCGCCCATGCAGCTGGAGGGCGCGGACTACTACCTCAAGGCCATGAACTGCCCGATGCACAACCTGATCTTCAGGTCGCGGGGGCGGTCGTACCGTGAGCTGCCGCTGCGGATGTTCGAGTTCGGCACTGTCTACCGGTACGAGAAGTCCGGTGTCGTGCACGGCCTGACCCGGGTCCGTGGCCTGACCCAGGACGACTCGCACATCTACTGCACCCGCGAGCAGATGGCCGGCGAGCTGTCCACCCTGCTCAGCTTCGTGCTGGACCTGCTGCGCGACTACGGGCTGGACGACTTCTACCTGGAGTTGTCGACCCGCGACGACTCGCCCAAGTTCATCGGCGCGGACGAGGACTGGGCGGAGGCGACCGAGGCGCTGCGGACCGCCGCCGAGACCTCGGGTCTGGAGCTGGTGCCCGACCCGGGCGGCGCGGCGTTCTACGGGCCGAAGATCTCCGTGCAGGCCCGCGACGCGATCGGCCGGACCTGGCAGATGTCCACCATCCAGGTCGACTTCAACCAGCCGGAGCGGTTCGGGTTGGAGTACCAGGCCGCCGACGGCAGCCGGCAGCGGCCGGTGATGATCCACCGGGCGCTGTTCGGGTCGATCGAGCGGTTCTTCGGGGTGCTCACCGAGCACTACGCGGGCGCCTTCCCGGCCTGGCTGGCGCCGGTGCAGGTGGTGGGCATCCCGATCCGCGAGGACCACACCGACTACCTGCACGGCTTCGTTGCCGCGCTGCGGGCCGAGGGCATCCGGGCCCAGGTGGACGCGGGTGACGACCGGATGCAGAAGAAGATCCGGACGGCTCAGCAGCAGAAGATCCCGTTCATGGTGATCGCCGGTGACGACGACGTGGCCGCCGGCACGGTCTCCTTCCGCTACCGCGACGGCTCCCAGCGCAACGGGGTGCCGATCGCCGAGGCGGTCACCCACGTGCTGGACGTGGTCAGCTCGCGGGCCAACATCGGCCCCTCCGCCGCCGCGGAGTAGCCCGCGGCGGCGGTGCCGCCTGGCGGCGGGTGTCAGACGCCGCAGTTCGGCGCTGACCAGCCGCCGACCGCCGCAACGTGGGTGTGGTCGTTGTGGTCCGGGTAGCCGGGGCCGAGGATCTGCCCGAAGCCGTGGTAGCGGGCCTGCTGCGCCAGCCGGCAGAACGACGGGGACCCGACCAGGTCCACCCCGTCGCCGTACAGGTGTCGGCTGTTCGACGCGCCGCCGACCGCGCTGTTGCAGGCGTAGCTGCGGAAGCTGCTGCTGATCGCGATGGACACGTCCCCGAGGGCGTGCCGCATGGCCTGGAGTTTCCACATCGAGACGAGCGCGTTGAACCGGGCGGTGCTCGCCGAGACCGCGCCGCCGGACCAGTCGCTGTTGCACTTGTTCAGCTCGGGGTAGCTGAAGTTGGCCGGGGTGCAGTCGTCGTCCTGGAGGGCGTAGAGCCGGTTGAACGTCTGTGGGCCGGCGATGCCGTCCGCGGGCAGCCCGTACGCCTGCTGGAAGCGGATCACCGCCGACCGGGTGGCCGGGCCGTACGCGCCGTCGAGGGTGAGCACCGCGCCGTAGCCGGGGTAGCCGGCGACCCGGATCTGGAGTTGCCGGACGTCCTCGCCGGACGCCCCCTGGGCCAGGGTGCGGCCCCAGGTGTAGCAGCCGTCCGCCTGGGCCGCGCCGGCGGTGAGGGTGACGCCGGCCACTGTGGTGGCGGCGGTCAGCGCAAGTGTCGCGAGGAACCTGCCGAGCCGTCGGAACATGGAGCCCTCCATCAATAAATGGAAGTACGTGGATGCATGGAAGTTTCATGGTTCTGGTGTTGACCAGTCAAGAACTTGCAGTGCCGGGTTTTCCCGACGGCGGGTGTCGCGGCCTGCCCACCGGGCTCCGTAGGATCGGCTCGTGACAGGGGCGGAACGGCACACGGACATCGACGGCATGGCGGACGGCCTGGAGCGGCTCTGGACGCCGCACCGGATGACCTACATCTCCGGCGAGGACCGCCCCGCCGAGGGCTACGAGAAGCCCACCGGCTGTCCCTTCTGCCGGGGGCCCAAACTGCCCCCGGAGGAGAGCCTGGTGGTGGCCCGGGGCGAGCACGTGTTCGTGGTGCTCAACCTCTACCCGTACAACCCGGGGCACCTGCTGGTCTGCCCCTACCGGCACGTCGCCGACTACACCGACCTGGACGTGCCGGAGACCACCGAGCTGGCGTCGTACACCCAGACCGCCATGCGGGTGATCCGCAAGGTCAGCAACGCCCACGGCTTCAACCTGGGCATGAACCAGGGCGGGGTGGCCGGCGCCGGCATCGCCGCGCACCTGCACCAGCACGTGGTGCCGCGCTGGGGTGGCGACGCGAACTTCATGCCGGTGATCGGCCGCACCAAGGTCCTGCCGCAGCTGCTCGGCGACACCCGCGACCTGCTCGCCCGCGCCTGGCCGTCCTGACCGCCGCCGGCCGCGCCGGCGGGGCGGCGCCCGCACCGGTCCGGCTAGTCGGCGCGCAGCAGCGGGGTCAGCTCCGACCAGCTCTCCACCCGGTGTACGCGGGGGAGCAGCGCGGCGTGTGCGGCGACCTCGGCCCGGCGGGGCCGGAACAGGAAGCGGTGCGGCACCGAATCGAGGTAGCCGAGCACCTCCCGCTTGTCGTCCACGAAGTGGGTCAGGCCGAGGCGTCGAGCGATCGGCGCCTTGTCCGGTCGGGTGCGGCAGAAGTGCACCCGCTCGACCAGGATGCCGGTGCGGGCCGGAAAGTCATGGTGGGCCAACCACTCCCGGGTCCGCCGCTCGGTGGCCTCCCCGCACTTGGACACCAGGTGTACCTCGTCGAACGCCGGGCCGAGCGCCGCGAGCGCGTCGAACGCCCCGACGACGGCCGGGGTACGCAGGTAGTGCGCGCCGAAGAAGGACGTGTCCGCGTTGTCGTCGGCCGGCTCGATGATCACTCCGCCGATGTCCACACCGAGCCGCCGCATGGCCTTGATCATGCCGCACAGTGACCGTCGGCGTGCACCCGCGTGGCCGCCCGCCGGATCTGCTACGCCCGGCCCGGCGGAGGTGGCACGATCGGCCGATGGCAGTCACGACACGGATGTTGGGGCGCAGCGGTATCGAGGTCAGCGCCCTCGGCATGGGGTGCTGGGCGATCGGCGGGCCCTGGGCGGAGGGCACCCAGCCGTTGGGCTGGGGCGCGGTCGACGACGACGAGTCGGTGCGGGCGGTACGCCGGGCACTCGAGCTGGGCATCACCCTCTTCGACACCGCCGACACGTACGGGGCCGGGCACAGTGAGCGGGTGCTCGGTCGGGCGCTCGCCGGTCGCCGCGACGACGCCGTGATCGCGACCAAGTGGGGTTACACCTTCGACGAGGCCGCTCGGCAGGCCACCGGCGAGGACGCGTCGCCCGGGTACCTGCGCAAAGCCGTGACCGCCTCGCTGCGCCGGTTGAACACCGACCGGATCGACCTCTACCAGCTGCACCTGGCCGACCTGTCGGTGCCGAGGGCGCAGGCGCTGATCGGGACCTGCGAGGACCTGGTGACCGAGGGCCTGATCCGCGCGTACGGATGGAGCACCGACCGCCCCGACCGGGCCACCGCGTTCGGAGACGCCGCCCCCGGCGCCACCGCCGTGCGGCACACCCTGTCGGTGCTGCGCGACGCCCCCGAGCTGCTCGCCGTCTGCGACAAGTACGACCTGGCCAGCGTCAACCGGGGTCCACTCGGAATGGGGCTGCTCACCGGCAAGTACTCGGCCGGGTCGACCCTTCCCCGCGACGACGTACGCGGGTTGGCCCCGGGCTGGTTGGAGTGGTTCCGGGGTGGTCGGCCGGCACCGGAGTGGCTGCGCCGGGTCGGCGCGGTCCGTGCCGCGCTCACCGCCGACGGGCGCACCCTCGCCCAGGGCGCGTTGGGCTGGATCTGGGCGCGCAGCGGCCGCACCATCCCGATCCCGGGCTGCCGTACGGTCGCCCAGGTCGAGGAGAACGCCGCCGCGCTGCACCGGGGTCCGCTGCCGGCGGACCAGTTCGTCGAGGTGGAGCGTCAGCTCGCCGCCGTCCGCACCGCGGCCCTCCGCGACGCCGACCGTCCCCACCGGCCCCGCCCCACCCACCCCACAGTCCACCCGTAAAACCCCACCCCGCCCCGCTCCCACTCACCCCCGCGCCCCGCGCCCCTCGCCCCCTGCCCCGCCTGAGCGCGTCGATCATGCAGTTGTGGTGCCTCGCGAATCGGGCATAGGTGCTCGTTCCGCCCACCACAACTGCATGATCGACCCGCAAGCCACCCCCGCCCTGCGCCGACCTTGCACTTCCTGCGGGGACTTATGCCGCGACAGCGACATAAGGGCGACCAAAGTGCAAGATCGCCGGAAACACCTTTAGTGAGACAGCCCCTTAGCGAGACAGCCCCACCAAAGCTGCAAGATCGCCGGGCCGGGCCGGGCCGGGCCGGGGCGAGGCTTGGCGCGGCGGGGCGGGGCGGGGCGGGGCTTGGCGGGGCGGGGTGTGGGGATTAGGGGAGTTGTTCTTTGCGGGCCTGGTCGGCCAGGTGGGCGGGCATCGGGTCGTGGCGGACGAAGTGGCGGCGGAAGGTGCCGGTGCCGGCCGTCATGGAGCGCAGCTCGACGGCGTACCGAAGCAGTTCGGTGGCCGGCACTTCGGCGCGGACGAGGGTGCGGCCCTCGGCGTCCGGGTCCGGTTCGGTGCCGAGCACCCGGCCGCGTCGGCCGGAGAGGTCACCCAGCACGGTGCCCACGGAGCCGTCCGGTACCCGGATGGTGACCTCGTCGATCGGCTCCAGCAGGGCCGGCTGGCCCCGCTCGGCGGCGTCGCGCAGGGCCAGCGCGCCGGCGGTCTGGAAGGCCGCGTCGGAGGAGTCGACGCTGTGTGACTTGCCGTCGACCAGGGTCACCCGCAGGTCCACCACCGGGTGCCCGGCGACCAGCCCGCGCTCAAGCTGGGCGCGGACGCCCTTCTCCACGGACGGGATGTAGTTGTGCGGCACCGCGCCGCCGACCACCCGGTCGACGAACTCGAAGCCGCTGCCCCGGGGCAGCGGCTCGACCTCGATGTCGCAGACCGCGTACTGGCCGTGGCCGCCGGACTGCTTGACGTGGCGGCCGTGCCCCTTCGCGGGCACGGTCAGCGTCTCGCGCAGCGACACCTTGACCGGCTCGGTGTCCAGCTCGACGCCGCCGGCGCGCAGCCGGTCGAGCACCACGTCGGCGTGCGCCTCGCCCATGCACCAGAGCACCAGCTGGTGGGTCTCCGGGTTGCGCTCCAGCCGCAGGGTGGGGTCGCCGGCGACCAGGCGGGCGAGGTTGCGGGCCAGAGCGTCCTCGTCGGCGCGGCTCCGGGCGACGATGGCCACCGGCAGCAGCGGCTCCGGCATCTCCCAGGGGGCGATCAGCAGCGGGTCCTCCCTGGTCGAGATGGTGTCGCCGGTCTCGGCGCTGCCCGACTTGGTGATCGCGCAGATGTCGCCGGCCACGCAGGCCGACACCTCCCGCAGGGTGGCGCCCAGCGGGGTGTAGATGTGCCCGACCCGCTCGTCGGCGTCGTGGTCGGGGTGCCCGCGGTCGGTCAGACCGTGCCCGGAGACGTGCACGGTCTGGTCGGGGCGCAGCGTGCCGGAGAAGACCCGGACCAGCGAGACCCGACCGACGTGGCGGTCGACGGTGGTCTTGACCACCTCGGCGACGAGCGGCCCGGCCGGGTCGCAGGTCAGCGGCGGACGAGGCGAGCCGTCCACCCCGGTCACCGCGGGCAGCTCGTGCTCCAGCGGCGACGGGAACGCGGAGGTCAGCACCTCCAGCAGCACGTCCAGCCCGACACCGGTGTGGGCGCAGACCGGCACCACCGGATAGAAGTGGCCTCGGGCGACGGCCTTCTCCAGGTCGTCGATGAGCACCTCGTCGCTGATCTCCTCGCCGTCGAGGTAGCGGTCCATCAGGGTCTCGTCCTCGCTCTCGGCGATGATCCCCTCGATCAGCTCGTCGCGGGACTCGTCGATGGCCCGCTGGTGCTCCGGGTCCGGGTCGCGGACGTCGGCGGGCAGCCCGGCGCTGTAGTCGAAGACCCGGCGGGTGATCAGGCCGAGCAGACCTTCGGTGGACACCCCGTCGTCGCCGAGCATCGGCAGGTAGAGCGGCATCACGTTGTCGCCGAAGAGGCGCTGGCAGAGCGCCACCGTCTCATCGACGTCGGCGCGGGGCTGGTCCAGCCGGGACACCGCTACCGCGCGGGGCATGTCGACAGCGGCGCACTCCTCCCAGAGCGCGACGGTGGCCGCGTCCATGCCGCCCGCCGCGGAGACCACGAAGAGCGCGGCGTCGGCGGCCCGCAGACCGGCGCGCAGCTCGCCGACGAAGTCGGCGTACCCGGGGGTGTCCAGCAGGTTGACCTTGATGCCGTTGTGCAGCAGCGGCGCGCAGGACAGGCTGACCGAGCGCTGCTGGCGTACGGCCGCGGGGTCGTGGTCGCCGACCGTGGTGCCCTCGACCACGGTGCCGGCGCGGTCGATCGTGCCGGTCGCCGCGAGCAGGGCCTCGACCAGTGTGGTCTTGCCCGCCCCGGAGTGCCCGACGAGCACCACGTTGCGAATCCGCTCGGGCTCGGTCACCACCGGCGTGCCGCCGGTGGAACCCTTCTCGTGACTCTTCTGCGCCATGGGGCGCACCTCCCTCAGCCGGTGGTGGTGGCGACCGCCGCGCGACGGGAAGCGGCCCGGGCGAGTGCGCGGCGATATCCTCCGGTGGTCTGCTGCACAGCGGGAACGGGACGGGCGGATGGGTGAGCTGGCTCACCTCCCGGCTCGATCTCACACCCGTTGCCGGGTAGGCACAAGCCTCCCCCAGGCAGGTCGGCGGGACCGTCCGTATCGGCGGAGCTGGGCGGACCGTTATCGTGGGGACCGCCATGGCGAAGATCTTCCAAGTGTCGGCCCGCGCGGGGATGACCCGCGTCGTCGAGCCGATTGCCCGCGCCCTTCTGCGCGCGGGCGTCACCCCCAATGCCGTCACCGTCGCGGGCACCGTTGGTGTGCTCGTCGGCGCGCTCGGCTTCGGTGCTCGCGGCCACCTGGTCGCGGGCGCGTTGATCGTCACCCTGTTCGCGCTCACCGACCTGCTCGACGGGACGATGGCCCGGATGAGCGGTGGCTCCACCCGGTTCGGCGCGTTCCTCGATTCAAGCATGGACCGGGTCGCCGACAGCGCCGTCTTCGGCGCGGTCGCGTACTGGCTGGCCACCCAGGGCAACTACTCCGGGGTGGCCGCCGCGTTGGTCTGCCTGGCCGCCGGCAGCCTGGTCTCCTACGTGAAGGCCCGCGCCGAGGGGCTGGGCATGACCTGCAACGTGGGCATCGCCGAGCGCACCGAGCGGCTGCTGATCGTCGGGGTCGGCGGAATCCTCACCGGCGTCGGCGTCGATCCCGCCCTGGAGATCGCGCTCTGGCTGCTCGCCGCCGTGTCGATCTTCACGGTGGGGCAGCGGATGACGCACGTCTACCGCCAGGCCCAGCAGCTCCAGCCGGACGGCCAGCAGTGAGGGGCGTGCCGACGGCCCGGCGTCGGGCGACCGGCGGCCGAGTCGCGTGAACCTCACCGAGCTGGGCTACGTCGCCGGGTGGCGGGTGGTCCGCGCGCTACCCCGGCCGTTGGTTGCGGCGGCGTTCCAGGCGGGCGCGGACCGCGCCCACCGCGCCGGCGGCGGGGGTACGGCCCGACTGCGCGCGAACCTGCGCCGGGTGGTCGGCCCGGACCTGCCCGACGCCGAGCTGGACGATCTCGTCAAGCGCGGGTTGCGCTCGTACGCCAGGTACTGGATGGAGGCGTTCCGGCTGCCCACGTTGAGCCGGGCGCAGATCCTGTCCGGGTTCCGGCTCGACGGCGCGGAGTTGCTCGCCGCCGACGTGGCCGCCGGCCGGGGCGCGGTGGTGGCGCTGCCGCACGCCGGCAACTGGGACGCCGCGGGCGCCTGGGTGGCGGCCACCGGTTGGCCGATCACCACGGTGATGGAGCGGCTCAGGCCGGAGGGCGTGTACAAGCGTTTCCTGGCGTTCCGAGAGGTCCTCGGGATGGAGATCCTGCCGACCCACGGTGGGCCGCGCCCGGCGTTCGACGTGCTGCTGGACCGGGTCCGCGCCGGTGCGGTGGTGCCGCTGCTGGCCGACCGTGACCTCTCCGCCCGAGGGGTGGAGGTGGACTTCTTCGGTGCGAAGACCCGGATGCCCGCCGGGCCGGCGTTGCTCGCGCTGCACACCGGCGCGCCGCTCTACGTGGCCTCGATGTGGTACGAACCGGACGCCGCCTGCGCGTCGCTCGCCGGCCCGCTGCCGGTGCCGGGGCCCGAGGAGGGGCCGCTGGACCAGCGGGTCCGGTCGCTGACCCAGTTGATCGCCGACCGTCTGGCCGCGGGTATCGCCCGGCATCCGGAAGACTGGCACATGTTGCAGCGGATGTGGCTGGACCAGGCACGGTCGGGGGAGGGCACACCGCTGTCCTCGTCGGCCCCCGGCCAGGCCTGAGGAGGTGGGCTGACACATGCGGATCGGCATCGTGTGCCCGTACTCCTTCGACGTGCCCGGTGGGGTGCAGAACCACGTCATGGACCTCGCCGAGGCGCTGATCGCGCTGGGCCACGAGGTCAGCGTGCTCGCGCCGGCCGACGAGGATTCGCCGCTGCCGGAGTACGTGGTGTCCGCCGGGCGTGCCGTGCCGCTGCCGTACAACGGGTCGGTGGCCCGGATCGCGTTCGGCCCGGTGTCGACCGCGCGGGTACGGCGGTGGATCACCAACGGCGACTTCGACGTGCTGCACGTGCACGAGCCGCTCACGCTGAGTCTGTCGCTGCTGGCGGTGCTCTCCGCCCGTGGCCCGGTGGTGGCCACGTTCCACACCGCGATGACCCGTTCCCGGGTCCTGGCGGCCGCGCAGGGTGTGCTCCAGATCGTGTTGGAGCGGATCACGGCCCGGATCGCGGTGAGCGCGCTGGCCCGCAAGGTGCAGGTCGAGCACATGGACGGCGGCGCGGTGGAGATCCCCAACGGGGTGGCGGTGGCCAAGTTCGCCGACGCCGAGCCGTTGCCGGGTTGGCCGGGGGAGTGTGCGGCCGGCACCGGCGGCACGCTCGGCTTCCTGGGCCGGTTCACCGAGGCACGCAAGGGCTTCCCGGTGCTGCGCGACGCGTTCGTGGCGTTGGCCGCCACCCGGCCCGGTCTGCGGTTGCTCGTCGCCGGCCCGGGTGACCCCGACGACCTGTACGACCAGTTCCCCGCCGACCTGCACGAGCGGATCACCTTCCTCGGCCTGGTCAGCGAAGCGGACAAGGCGCGCATGCTGCGCAGTGTGCACCTGTACGTCGCACCGAACACCGGCGGCGAGTCGTTCGGCATGATCCTCACCGAGGCCTTGGCGGCGGGTACGACGGTGGTCGCCAGTGACCTGGACGCGTTCCGGCGGGTGCTCGACGGTGGGCGGGCCGGTCGGCTCTTCCCCACGGGTGACCCGGTGGGGCTGCGTGACGTGCTGGGCGAGCTGCTGGACGACCCGGCCGGGCGGGCCACGCTGAGTGTCTGCGGCGATCAGGTGGTGGCCAATTTCGACTGGCCGGTGGTTGCTCGTCGTGTGCTGGAGGTATACGCGGCGGCGATCGAGGCGACCGACGGGCGGGTCATCGACCAGGAGTGGGAGGGGCTGGGCTGAGCCGGTGTGACGGATGGTGCGGTGGTGACCGGTGGGGCCGGTCCGGCCGCGCCCAATCGGACGAAACGGAGCAGCACTACGATGCCGCACATGTGGTGGGTGGTGGCCGCGAGCGTGGTCGTGGGGCTGGTCGCGGCGTACCTCATCTGGACCGCCGGCCGGGTCGAGCGGCTGCAGGGCCGCGCGGAGCTGGCGGCACGGGCCCTCGACGCCCACCTGCTGCGCCGCGCGGCGGCGGCTGCGGTGCTGGCCGAGCGACGTTTCGGCGTCGAGCTGTACGCGGCCGCCCGGATCGCCCTGGACGCCAGCCCGGACGAGCGGGAGGCGGCGGAGAACGACCTCACCCGGCAGCTGCGCGGCGTCCAGTTGGACGCGGCCGACCCGGACTGCGCGGCGGTCATCGCCGCCAGTCGTCGGCTCGCGTTGTCCCGGCAGGTGCACACCGACCTGGTCCGGGACGCCCGTTCGGCGCGCAGCCGGCCGCTGGTGCGCCTGTTGCGGATGGGGCGGGGCCGGGAGTGGCCGCGCTACTTCGACATCGACGACCCGACCCTCGTGGTGCCGGCGGACGTTCCCGCCGCCTGACCTCCGACGGTCGTCGCCCGCTCTCCAGCGGGCACGGGCGGGCCGGTGACCAGTGCCACAGTGCAGGCCACCGGGGGTCTGATTGGCTGTCGGTACGGCGTTGAACCGCGCGTAGCATCTTCGCTGCCACCCCCAGAGCACGTCCAAGGAGCGATGACCCGTGCCCGAAAACACCGTCTCGAACACCGGTACCGCCCCCGTCGTCGGCACCGCCCGCGTGAAGCGTGGCATGGCCGAGATGCTCAAGGGCGGCGTGATCATGGATGTCGTCAACGCCGAGCAGGCCAAGATCGCCGAGGATGCCGGCGCGGTAGCGGTGATGGCCCTGGAGCGGGTGCCCGCCGACATCCGCGCGCAGGGCGGGGTGTCCCGGATGAGCGACCCCGACATGATCGACGGGATCATCGAGGCGGTCTCCATCCCGGTGATGGCCAAGGCCCGCATCGGCCACTTCGTGGAGGCGCAGATCCTCCAGTCGCTCGGCGTGGACTACGTCGACGAGTCCGAGGTGCTGACCCCGGCCGACTACGCGAACCACATCGACAAGTGGGCGTTCACCGTGCCCTTCGTCTGTGGCGCGACGAACCTGGGCGAGGCGCTGCGCCGGATCACCGAGGGCGCGGCGATGATCCGCTCCAAGGGCGAGGCGGGCACCGGTGACGTCTCCAACGCCACCACCCACATGCGGAAGATCCGCCAGGAGATCCGCCGGCTGTCCTCGCTGCCGGCCGACGAGCTGTACGTCGCGGCCAAGGAGCTTCAGGCCCCGTACGAGCTGGTCAAGGAGGTCGCCGAGAGCGGCAAGCTGCCGGTGGTGCTGTTCACCGCGGGCGGGATCGCCACTCCGGCCGACGCGGCGATGATGATGCAGCTCGGCGCGGAGGGCGTCTTCGTCGGTTCCGGCATCTTCAAGGCGGGCAACCCGGCTCAGCGGGCCGCCGCGATCGTCAAGGCGACCACCTTCCACGACGACCCGGACGTGCTGGCCAAGGTCTCCCGGGGGCTCGGCGAGGCGATGGTCGGCATCAACGTCGACGAGATCCCGCAGCCGCACCGCCTGGCCGAGCGGGGTTGGTGAGCGCGAGGAGTGAGCCGGTGTTGCGAGCCCCGCAGTCGCGAACGAAGGAAGGGTTGGTGAGGATGGGCGGGCCCGCCATCGGTGTGCTCGCGCTCCAGGGGGACGTCCGCGAGCACGTGGCGGCGCTGGCCGCGGCGGGCGCGGACGCCCGCCCGGTCCGCCGGCCGGCGGAGCTGGACGCGGTCGACGGTCTGGTCATCCCCGGCGGCGAGTCCACCACCATGAGCAAGCTCGCCGACATCTTCGAGATGCGCGAGCCGATCGACAAGCGGATCGCCGACGGCATGCCGGTCTACGGCTCCTGCGCCGGGATGATCATGCTGGCGACCGAGGTGCTCGACGGGCGACCCGATCAACGGGGCTTCGCCGGCATCGACATGACCGTCCGGCGTAACGCGTTCGGCCGGCAGGTCGACTCGTTCGAGGCGCCGGTGACCGTCGCCGGGGTGCCGGGCGAGCCGTTCCACGCGGTGTTCATCCGCGCGCCGTGGGTCGAGCGGGTCGGTGCCGGCGTCGAGGTCATCGGCGTGGTGACCGGCGGCCCGGCCGCGGACCGGATCGTGGCGGTCCGACAGGGCAACCTGGTGGCCACCTCGTTCCACCCGGAGCTGACCGGTGACCTGCGGGTGCACGCGTACTTCGTGGACCTGGTCCGGGCCGCCTGAGCGCGGACGCCGGCCGCCCCGGCACCCGGGCGGGCATGTTTTCCCGCCTTCGGTCGTTGTCTCCTGGGTGGTCCGGGTGCCCCGACGGCACCCCGAGCGGGTCCCGGGTGTGACATGCCCGGGTGTGACCTCGGTAAGATTGCCGCGGTTCGGCAGGGCCGTCGCCCGGCGCGGCATTTCCCGCGGAGCCGACCGGCCGCCGGATCACCGGATGCGGCGCATGATCGGTGCGGCAGTCGACGCAGGCGTGGAATGACAGACGGAGGTAGAAGATGTCCGGCCACTCAAAGTGGGCGACGACCAAGCACAAGAAGGCCGTCATCGACGCCAAGCGCGGCAAGATGTTCGCCAAGCTGATCAAGAACGTCGAGGTGGCCGCGCGGACCGGTGGCGGCGACCCCTCCGGCAACCCGACGCTCTTCGACGCGATCCAGAAGGCGAAGAAGAGCTCGGTGCCGAACGACAACATCGACCGCGCCGTCAAGCGCGGCTCCGGCCTGGAGGCCGGCGGCGCCGACTGGCAGACGATCATGTACGAGGGGTACGGCCCGAACGGCGTGGCCATGCTCATCGAGTGCCTCACCGACAACCGCAACCGCGCGGCGACCGAGGTGCGGACCGCGCTGACCCGCAACGGCGGCTCGCTCGCCGACGCCGGCTCGGTGTCGTACATGTTCTCCCGCAAGGGCGTGGTGATCGTCCCCAAGGAGGGCACCAGCGAGGACGACGTGATGATGGCCGTCCTCGACGCCGGCGCGGAGGAGGTCAACGACCTCGGTGAGGCGTTCGAGGTGGTCTCCGAGCCGACCGACCTGATTCCGGTGCGCACCGCGCTGCAGGACGCCGGCATCGAGTACGAGTCGGCCGAGTCCTCCCTGATCCCCAGCATGAACGTCCCGCTGGACGAAGAGGGCGCCCGCAAGATCTTCAAGCTGATCGACGTCCTGGAAGACTGCGACGACGTCCAGAACGTCTACGCCAACTTCGACGTCAGCGACGACGTGATGGCGGCCGTCGACGCCTGAGGTCCGGCCCGTCCGGCCTGATCCACACCAGGTCGCCGAGGTGGGGGTGTCCGCGCGAGCGGTTGCCCCCACCTTGGCGACCTGACGTGTGTCAGCGCCCCCTTGATCGGCTCGGGATGACGGGTGCCACGGGCAGCAGCCCGGCGGGCTGCACGAAGATCGACCGTCGGGCGATCGCGTCCAGTCTCGGCCCCACCTCGTAGCCGTCGAGCCAGACCCACCCGTCGTAGGTCGGCCAGTCGAGAACGCGGATGACGCGGAACAGGATCGGCCGGCTGAACTGGACACTCGCCGCGCGCGTGACCTGAAAGAGGTCACCCGCCCGCACGGCCGCCGGATTTCCGGTCGCGCCACGCCTTGAGATGACCACTCGCCTCGACCAGCCGGGGACACGAACCGTCCGGCGTGCACCTGATGCAGACGTTGCGATGATGAAAGTCGATCACGTAGGTCGCCATCGTCACGAGAAACGGCGGCTCGTCCCGGGGCTCCTCACCCAACATGGCCATCACCTGCTGGGGCGACGCCGCACTCTTCTTCTCGCTCAACGCGGGCGGCGTGGTGAACCGGTAAGCGCCGGCCCGATCCGGGAACCCGGTCCGCTCCACCACGTCGACTGGCTCATCCGGTCGGTGAAACCACTTCCAACGGCACACGGCCTGCCTCCCGAGATCAATACGAGTAGGGCATCTAGCAGGCAGGATTCAGCACTGTCGAAGTTGTATGCAACACTCCACGTGAGACGTTCATGCTGAGATGCATCTTCGTGCTGGTGATGCGTGGGACGTCTCGTGACGCGCCGCATGACGGCTCAGAATGAGACGAGGACTGGTGCCCATGACCGAAGTCGGATCGACTGTTCCCAGGCGGGAGCTTGGCCGACTGCTGCGACAGGCCAGGGAGCGGGCGGGGATAGGCCTCGAAGCCGCAGCTTCCGATCTTGAATGGTCTCGGGCGAAGATGTACCGCATCGAGTCTGGTCAGACCCCCATGCGGGCACTCGACGTCGAGCAGATGTGCCGGCTCTATGGCGCCGCCGACGAGATGACCGAGGTCCTGGTGAGCCTTGCCAGGGAGTCCAAGAGCAAGGGCTGGTACCACGCCTATGGCGAGATCATCCCCAGGTGGTTCGAGCTCTATGTCGGTCTGGAATCGGCGGCCTGCCGAATCCGTACGTATGAACATGCGCTGGTGCCTGGCCTACTGCAGACGCCGACTTACACAGCCGAGGTGATCCGCACTCGCCAGGGCGTCTCCGACGACGAGGTAGCGAAACTTGTGGGGCTCAGGAGTGAGCGACAGCGTCTGCTCACTCGCAGGCGGCCCGCCGCACCTACCCTTGAGGTGATCATCGAGGAGTCGGTGCTCCACAAGCGTGTGCACGGCATGGCTGAGCAGATCGAGCGGCTGATCGCTGCCGGAGAATCATCCGGGGTGTCCGTCCGGCTCCTGCCGCTTGCCGAAGGCCTGAGTCGAGCGGCGATTGCTGGCAGCTTTGTGATCCTGGACTTCCCGACCAGCGGAGCCAGGTCAGCCGAACCGACGACCGTCTACAAGGAGGGATTGTCGGGAGCGTTGTATCTCGATCGGCTTGAGGAAGTCATAGAGTACGCCGAGGTGTGGAATGTGCTCACGGCCCGCGCGCTGAGCGCCGATGATTCGTGCAGGCTCATGCGAGAAATCAAGGAGAGGCACCATGACTGACCTGACTGGGGCGATGTGGCGCAAGAGCGCGAGGAGCAGCGACTCCGGCAACTGCGTGGAGGTCGCGGACAACCTTCCCGGTGTCGTGGCCGTCCGGGACAGCAAGGACGTCGAGGGGCCGGCGCTCACCTTCTCCCCGGCGGCCTGGGCCGCGTTCGTGACGCACGCCAAGGCCGCCGAGTAGCACGCAACGCGTGATCGACTCGATGTCGTGGAAGCTGCGGGCGGACGAGGAGATTCCGGGGGAGATGGTGGAACGCCGATTCGCGTCGGGTGAGGTCGTCGTCCGGCGGGAGATCCTGCGGGGCGAGGTCTGGTTCGGCTGTCCGACGATCTGCGTCGAGGACTCGCCCGACCTGCTCGCCCTCTACCTCCCACCGGGGGCCGAGTTCGGCTTCCCGACGACCGGCGTCTTTCCGTGCGGGCGGCACCCGTGGGAGACCGCCGGGCACCGCTCCTGGTCGGGGCACGGCAAGCTGATGCTGCAACGCCCCGGTGAGGCGCACTCGATCGACGTGTTCTGGACCGGGCCGGGGCGCGACTTCGCCGGCTGGTACTTCAACCTCCAGGACCCGGTGCGGCGTACGCCGATTGGGGTGGACACCCTGGACCACGAGCTGGACCTGTGGTGGGCCGCGGACGCCGACCGGTACGTCTGGAAGGACGTGGAGATGTTCGCCCAGCGCCTCGTCGAGGGGCGTTACCCGGGCCTGGGGGACGCCATCCAGGCCGAGGGTGAGCGGATCGCCGCCCTGCTCGACGGGGGTGAGCGCTGGTGGGACCCGGCGTGGGCCACCTGGCAGCCCGACCCCGCCTGGACGGCGCCCCCGCTACCCGCCGGCTGGGACCTGGTGCCACCGGCGCGCTGACGGCGTACGGTAGCGGGCGCCGGCATCCGATCAGGACACCGACGCCCGCACGGGCGAAGCGTCGTGCTCAGCCGATGGTCTCCCGCTCCCGCCAGGCGGTACGCAGCGAGGTCCGGCCGTTGGTGCGCAGCAGCGACCCCTCGTACACCCGGGCCCCGGCGAGGAGGAACGCGCCGGCGGCGAGCACCAGGAGGACCAGTGAGACGATCGGCTCCCATCCGGCCGCGTCGCCGGTGAAGAGCCGCAGCGGCATGGCCGTGGGCGACGAGAACGGCAGGTAGGACAGGACCCGCATCGCTGTGGCGTTGTCGTTCAGGAAGATCACCGCGAAGAACGGCAGCATGACGGCGAGCTGCACCGGCGTCGAGACGGCGGCGATGTCCTCCTGCCGGTTGGCCAGCGCGCCGGCCGCGGCCCACATGGCGGCGAGCAGCACGAAACCGATCAGGAAGAACGGCACGAACCAGCCGATCGCCGGGGCGAGCAGGCTGAGCAGACCTCCGCTGTCGCCGATCTGCAACCCGATCACCGCCACCAGCGCGATCAGGGCGATCTGCGCGAACGCCAGGATGGCCCCGGCCACCACCTTTCCGGCCAGCAGGGCCCGGACCGGCACGGCGGCGACCAGGATCTCCACGATCCGGGTCTGCTTCTCCTCGATGACGCTCTGCGCGATCTGCACACCGAACGTCTGCGAGGTGATGAAGAAGACGAACGCGAAGACGAACGGCACCAGGAACGCCACCACCGGGTCGACAGCGTCCGGGTCGAGCAGGCGGACGGTCGGTTGGGTGCTCAGGGCCTTCACCACGTCGTCGGGGGCGTCGTCCATGGCCAGGACGGCCGGTCCGGTGACCACCGCGGCGTCCACGTCGTCGTCGCGGACGGCCTGCTCGGCGGCCCGGTCGTCGGGGACGACCCGGACTTCCAGCCCGGCGGCGCGCAGCGGCGCGGCCACGCTCTCGGTCACGGCCACCGTGGACGGTCCGCCGGAGAACAGCGGCGGCAGGATGGTGCCCGCCGCGGCGATCAACAGGAAGAAGAGGGTGCCGAACAGGAAGGTGCGGTCGCGGATCTTGACGCGGATCTCGCGTTCGGCGACCAGTCGGGTGGCCTGGCTGACGTTCACTGGGTGACCTCTCGGAAGATCTCGGTGAGCGAGGGGCTGACCGGGCGGAAGGCGCGGACCGGGCCGCGGGCGAGGGCCGCCCGCAGCACGGGCTGTTCGTCGGCGCCGGCCGGCAGGTCGAAGACCACCCGCGCGCCGTCCAATTCGACCACTGTCACAGCGGGGTGGTCGCGTACCCAACCGGCGTCGTGCTCCACGACCAGTTCGAAGCGGGGCACGGTGTACGAGTCGCGCAGCTGCTGCCGGCTGCCGGCGGCCCGGATCACCCCGTCCCCGATGATCACCAGGTCGTCGCAGAGGCGCTCCACGACGTCGAGCTGGTGGCTGGAGAAGAGCACCGGCGCGCCGGCCGAGGCCCGTTCCCGCAGCACGGCAACGACGGTCTCCACGGCCAGCGGGTCGAGGCCGGAGAACGGTTCGTCGAGCACCAGCACCTCGGGGTCGTGCACCAGCGCGGCGGCGATCTGGGCGCGCTGCTGGTTGCCCAGCGACAGCGTCTCCAGCAGGTCGTCGGCGCGCTCACCGAGCCCGACCCGGTCCAGCAGCGCGTCGGTGGACCGCCGTGCCGCGGCGGCGTCCAACCCGTGCAGCCGACCCAGGTAGGTCACCTGCTCGCGGGTGGTCATCTTGGGGTAGAGGCCGCGCTCCTCCGGCATGTAGCCGAAGCGCCGCCGGTCCTGCCGGGTCAGCGTGCTGCCGCCCCAGCTCACCTCGCCGGCGTCGGGGGCGAGGACACCCAAAATGATCCGCATGGTGGTGGTCTTGCCGGCGCCGTTGGCGCCCACGAAACCGGTCATCCGACCGGCGCTCACCTCGAAGGACACGTTCCTGAGCACCTGACGGTCGCCGAAGCTGCGGTCGACGCCGTCGAGGCGAAGCGTTCTGGTCACGCCCACACGCTAGATCGATCACGCCGCCGCGCCGTCCGCCCGGCGGGTGAGCGGGCGGGTCCACCTCGCGGCGGACGGCGGTCACCCGCCGGGCCGGACCACCCCGTTCTCGTACGCGAACACCACGGCCTGCACCCGGTCGCGCAGGCCGAGTTTGGCCAGCACCCGACTCACGTGCGTCTTCACCGTCGCCTCGCCCAGGTGGATGGTCGCGGCGATCTCCGCGTTGCTCGACCCGGCGGCGAGCAGCATCAGCACCTCCCGTTCGCGCGGGGTCAGCTCGGCCAGCGCGGCGTCCGCGTCCGGGCCGCGGTGGGCGGTGCCCGCCGGGTCGCCGGGCCGGGCGAAGGTGGAGATCACCCGGCGGGTGATCTCCGGGGCGAGCAGACCGTCGCCCCTGGCCAGCACCCGGATCGCCTCGACCAGTTCCTCAGGCGTGCCGTTCTTCAGCAGGAAGCCGCTGGCCCCGGCCCGCAGCGCGGCGAACAGGTAGTCGTCGCGGTCGAAGGTGGTGAGGATCAGCACCGCAGGCGCCCCGGGGCCGTCGGCGACGATCTGCCGGGTGGCCTCCAGGCCGTCCATCCCGGGCATCTCCACATCCATGAGTACGACGTCGGGGCGGGTGGCCCGGGTCATGCTGACGGCCCGTTCGCCGTCGGCGGCCTCACCGACCACCTCGATGTCGTCCTCCACCTCCAGGATGACCCGGAAGCCGGTACGGACGAGGTGCTGGTCGTCGGCGAGCAGCACCCGGACCGTCCGGCCGGTGTCGGGCGTGTGCTCGGCTGCCGCGCTCATGCCGACGGCTCCACGCCCGCTGTGGCCTGCTGTCTGTCGCTCGGCTCCCGCTGCGGGGCGACCGGGGCGGCCAGGGGGAAACGGGCGCGTACCCGCCATCCGCCGCCGGCCCGTGGCCCGGCCTCCAGTTCGCCATCGTGGGCGGTGACCCGTTCGCGCATGCCGATCAGCCCCAACCCGGCGGTGTCGGCCCGGCCACCGCCGCGCCCGTCGTCGGTCACGTCGACCTCCACCTCCCGGGCCAGGTACCGGACCCGCACGTCGAGCAGGGTCGCCTCGGCGTGCTTCAGGGTGTTGGTCACCGCCTCCTGGGCCACCCGGTACGCCGTCTGGGAGACCGATTCGGGCAACGCGACCGGGTCGCCGTACACCCCGAGGGTTGCCGTCAGCCCGGCGGCCCGAGCCCGCTCGACCAGCTCGTCGATCCGCTCGACGCCGCCGGCCGCCGGCGGCGCGGCGTCGGTGCCGGCGGAGGTCCGCAGCACGCCGAGCATCCGACGCAGCTCGTCGACGGCGGTGCGGGCGCTCTGCTCGATGGCGGTCAGTGCGGTACGGGCCTTGCCCGGGTCGCGGTCGAACACCCGGCGGCAGGCGGACGCCTGCACGCCCATCACCGACACGTGGTGGGCGACCACGTCGTGCAGCTCCCGGGCGATCCGGACCCGTTCGCCGAGCACCGCCCGTTCCCGGGCCTCGGCCTGCGACCGACGCAGGTCCTCGGCCTGCGCGCGCAACTCGTGTTCGCGGCGCGCGGCCACCCACGCGGTCTCGCCGAAGAAGTACGCGAAACCGAAGACCAGCACGTTGAGCAGCACACCGTTGACCATCGCGGCGAGCACCGGGGGCACCGGCCCGACCGCGTCGGCGGAGGCGTCCGCCGGGATGTGGTCGATCATCACCGCGTAGTAGATCCCGAGCCAGGCGAACATCGTGGCGATCACGCCGATCCGCAGCCGGCGGGACAGTTGGCGGTCCTGCCCCCAGGCGCCGAGCGTGTAGAGGGCGCAGAACAGGGCCCAGGAGGAGAACTGGCTCTCCGGGGCCGAGCGTGCCTGCGCGGCGATGAACGCCACCGCGACGACCAGCAGGGTCGCGGTCGGCCGGCGTCGTCGCCAGATCAGCGGAAGCGTCACCGCGACGGTCCAGAACAGCTGCTCCGGCCCGGACGGCGGTGGGCCCAGCAGGAACGCGCCGGTGCTGCGGGCCAGGGTGAGGCTCACCAGCGCCAGCCCGGTCATCCCCAGCCCGATCCAGAGGTCGTTCCGGCGCTGTTCCGTCGTCGGACCCGGACGGCGCCATTCCTCTCGCGGTGCCACGGTCATCCAGGAACGATGCCACGCCGGCCAGCACTGTCGCTCGCCGGGAGGCACGGCGGTGACCTGGCTCGGTGGACGGGCGACGGCCCGGCGCGGGGTACGCGCCGGGCCACCGGGTGGGGTGTCGCTCACGCCGTCCGACGGCGCGTCTTGATCGCGGTGTCGATCAGTTCCCACACCGACACAACGACGGCGCTCAGCGCGACGACGGCCGCGAGGATCTCACGGTTGTCGGCGACCGCCAGCCAGTCGAGCCGCTCGCCGAGGGCCGGGTTGAACAGCCGGTCGGAGAGCGCCAGCCACACCAGCGGAACCCCGAACGCCAGGTTGAGCAGCGCCTTCACCCCGAACAGCGGCCAGCTCCAGCGCCCGATCCGGTACTTGACGATCTCGAACACCACGTCGCCGAGCAGTACGACGATCAGCGCCGGCAGCCAGAACGACCAGAGCGCCGGGTCGAGGATCGGGATGTTGTCGCCATCGGTGGCACGCACCCAGGACTGGTAGTGCTGCAAGGGCAGGTAGCCGATGGTCACCACCAGCATCACCACCGCCGCGATGGTGTCGACGAGGGAGATGTCGCGGTGCGCGGGGACGTCGGGCAGCTCGTCGACGGTCCAGTCGGGCAGGTCGACGGTCGGCCGGAACCGGTCGATGAGGACGAAGGTCAGGGTGAGCCAGAAGGTGATCTGCACTGCCGTCTGCATGGCGACCACGAGGCCCGGCCCGATGGCGCCGAAGCCCCTTCCCTCGGCGACTTCGACGATGGTGAAGATCGTGCCGACGAGTGCCGGGATGAAGCTGAGCAGCAGCTTCAGCAGCCGCCACCAGATCAGGTAGTACGTCGGGCCGAGGAGGTGCATCCGACGGTCGGCGTACCGGGCGGCCAGCCGGTCCGGGTTGCCCAGCTCGGTGAGCACCTCCCGCTCGGCGGCGGTGGCGTCCTGGCCGCCACCGGTCCGGTCCTCGATCATGTCCTCGATGGAGGCGCGCAGTTCGCTGGCGATCTCCTCGCGGCGCGGGGTGGGCACCGATCGCAGGGTCGCGGCGAGATAGCGGTCGGTCAAGGTGTTCATCGGTCCACTCCTCGAATCAGGCCGGTGATGGAGGTCTGTACGGCGGCGAGGTCGCTCAGGAGCCGTTCCAGCATCGACTCGCCCTCGTCGCTGGTCCGGTAGAACTTGCGCGGCCGGCTCTCCTCGGTGTTCCACTCGCTGGTCAGCAGCCCCTGGTCCTCCAGGCGGCGCAGCAGCGGGTAGAGCGTGTTGGCGTCCACCGGGAAGCCGTGGTCGGTGAGCCGTTGGAGCAGTGCGTAGCCGTAGTCCGGTCGGCGCAGCGCGACCAGGCTGGCCACCACGACGGTGCCTCGACGCAACTCCTGTAGGTGCGTCCGTAGAACGTCCTCGCTAACCATGTGTCACACCATACTGTGTGCCACACAGTGTTGTCTACGCCAATAACATTGCATCTGATCGGACGGTTTGGCGATGGGTTCGACGTTTGACGGCACCGGTGGCCGCGGAGGGGTTGTTCGCCCTTTGCTCTGCTGCCGCGGATGCGCCACCCACGGCCGTGCTGGCGCATCCGCGGCAGCAGAGCAAAGGGGCGCGCGCATGGCAGTGGCCCGGCTGCCCGGAGGGCGTCGGGTGCGGTGACTGACGTGGTGCGGTGACTGACGTGGTGCGGTGACTGACGTGGTGCGGTGACTGACGTGGTGCGATAGCTGAAGTGGTGACGCGCTGACCGCGTCGGGCGCGCTACTCGAAGCGGGAGACGTCGCCGGCGCCCCGGCGCAGGACCTCCGGCTCGGGCCCGGACAGGTCGATCACCGTCGTCGGCTCCTTGCCGCAGTCGCCGGCGTCGAGCACCGCGTCGAGCTGGTGGTCGAGCCGTTCCTTGATTTCCCAGCCCTGGGTCATCGGCTCCTCGTCGCCGGGCAGTACCAGCGTGCTGGACACCAGTGGCTCGGCCAGCTCGGCCAGCAGCGCCTGGGTGACGGTGTGCCGGGGCACCCGTACGCCGACGGTCCGCTTCTTCGGGTGCAGCATCCGGCGGGGCACCTCCCGGGTGGCCGGCAGGATGAACGTGTAGCTGCCCGGGGTGGACGCCTTCACCAGGCGGAAGACCGAGTTGCTGATCTGGACGAACTGACCGAGCTGCGCGAAGTCATGGCAGACCAGGGTGAAGTGGTGCCGGTCGTCGAGGTGCCGGATCTGCCGGATCCGCTCCAGCCCGTCCTGGTTGCCCAGCTGAATGCCGAGCGCGTAGCAGGAGTCGGTCGGATAGGCGACCAGCCCACCACCGCGGATCAGGTCGGCGACCTGCCCGATGACCCGGGGCTGGGGGTTCTCCGGGTGTACGTCGTAGTACCTCGCCATGTTCCGAGAATAGTCGTGGGGGAGACGCGGACCACCCTCGGCGCGGACGGTGGAGCCGCCGAGATCACCTCGGTAGGGTAGGTCCCGGTCGGCTCCGACCACCGAGATCCACATCGCCGGGGGGCGCCAGGAATGGCTGATTCGTTCGCGCATCTGCACGTGCACACCGAGTACTCGATGCTCGACGGAGCGGCCCGGCTGAAGGACCTGTTCGCCGAGGCCAACCGGCTGGGCATGCCGGCGGTGGCGATCACCGACCACGGCAACATGCACGGCGCGAACGACTTCTACAACCAGGCGATGGCCGCCGGGATCACCCCGATCCTGGGCGTCGAGGCGTACGTGGCGCCGGAGTCGCGCTATCACAAGGCGCGGGTCAAGTGGGGTCGCCCGGAGCAGAAGAGCGACGACGTCTCCGGTAACGGCGCGATCACCCACAAGACCATGTGGGCGAAGAACGCGCAGGGCCTGAAGAATTTGTTCACCCTCAACTCGCGCGCCTCCATGGAGGGGCACTACGTCAAGTGGCCCCGGATGGACATGGAGCTGATCGCCGAGCACGCCGAGGGGATCATGGCCACCACCGGCTGCCCGTCCGGCGCGGTGCAGACCCGGCTGCGGCTGGGCCAGTTCGACGAGGCCCTCAAGGTCGCCGCCAGCTACCAGGACATCTTCGGCAAGGACAACTACTTCCTGGAGATCATGGATCACGGCCTCTCCATCGAGAGCCGGGTCCGCGAGGGGCTCACCGAGATCGCCCGCAAGCTGGACATCCCGCCGGTGGTCACCAACGACTCGCACTACACCCACGAGGCGCAGGCCACCGCCCACGACGTGCTGCTCTGCGTGCAGACGGGCAGCAACATCGACGACCCCAACCGGTTCCGGTTCGAGGGCGGCGGCTACTTCGTCAAGAGCGCCGACCAGATGCGCGCGGTGGACTCGTCCGAGCTGTGGCAGCAGGGTTGCCGCAACACCCTGCTGGTCGCCGAGAAGGTCGACCCGAAGGGCATGTTCGAGTTCCACAACCTGATGCCGCGCTTCCCGGTGCCCGAGGGGGAGACCGAGGAGTCCTGGTTCCGCAAAGAGACCTTCGCCGGCCTGGCCCGCCGCTACCCGAACGGCATCCCCGAGAGGCACGTCGTCCAGGCGGAGTACGAGCTGGGCGTCATCAACCAGATGGGCTTCCCGTCCTACTTCCTGGTGGTCGCCGACTTCATCCAGTGGGCGAAGAACCAGGGCATCGCGGTGGGCCCGGGCCGTGGTTCGGCCGCCGGCTCGCTTGTCGCGTACGCGCTGGGCATCACCGACCTGGACCCGATCCAGCACGGCCTGATCTTCGAGCGATTCCTCAACCCCGAGCGGGTCTCGATGCCGGATGTCGACATCGACTTCGACGAGCGTCGGCGCGGTGAGGTGATCAAGTACGTCACCGACAAGTGGGGCGAGGACAAGGTCGCCCAGATCGCGACCTTCGGCACGATCAAGGCGAAGGCGGCGATCAAGGACTCGGCCCGGGTCCTCGGCTTCCCGTACGCGGTCGGTGACCGGATCACCAAGGCGATGCCACCGGCGGTGATGGGCAAGGACATCCCCCTCACCGGCATCTTCGACAACAAGCACCCCCGCTACGCGGAGGCCGGCGAGATCCGCGGCCTGTACGACTCCGACCCGGACGTCCGCAAGGTGATCGACACGGCCAAGGGCATCGAGGGGCTGATTCGGCAGACCGGTGTGCACGCCGCCGGCGTCATCATGTCCGCCGAGCCGATCATCGAGCACATCCCGTTGATGCGCCGCGACGCCGACGGGGCGATCATCACGCAGTTCGACTACCCGACCTGCGAGTCGCTCGGGCTGCTGAAGATGGACTTCCTCGGCCTGCGCAACCTGACGATCATCGACGACGCGGTCAAGAACATCGAGCTCAACCACGGCCTGAAGCTCGACCTGCTGGCCCTGCCGCTGGACGACAAGGCCGCGTACGAGCTGCTGGCCCGCGGCGACACCCTGGGCGTGTTCCAGCTCGACGGTGGGCCGATGCGGTCACTGCTGCGGTTGATGAAGCCGGACAACTTCGAGGACATCTCCGCCGTCCTGGCCCTGTACCGGCCCGGTCCGATGGGCGTCGACTCGCACACCAACTACGCGCTGCGCAAGAACGGCCTCCAGGAGATCACGCCGATCCACCCGGAGCTGGAGGAGCCGCTGCGGGAGATCCTGGCGCCCACCCACGGCCTGATCGTCTACCAGGAGCAGGTGCAGCGCGCCGCGCAGATCCTCGCCGGCTACACCCTCGGTCAGGCGGACCTGCTGCGCCGGGCCATGGGTAAGAAGAAGAAGGAGATCCTCGACAAGGAGTTCATCCCGTTCCGGGACGGCTGCCGGGAGCGCGGCTACTCCGACGAGGCGATCCAGGCGGTGTGGGACGTCCTGGTGCCGTTCGCCGGGTACGCCTTCAACAAGGCGCACTCCGCCGCGTACGGCCTGGTTTCCTACTGGACGGCGTACCTGAAGGCGCACTATCCGGCCGAGTACATGGCCGGGCTGCTCACGTCCGTCGGTGACGACAAGGACAAGATGGCGCTCTACCTGTCCGAGTGTCGCCGGATGCGCATCCAGGTGCTGCCGCCGGACGTGAACACCTCGGCCGGGCCGTTCACCCCGGTCGGCAAGGACATCCGCTTCGGCCTGGCCGCCGTGCGCAACGTCGGCGCGAACGTGGTCGCCTCGATCATGCGCTGCCGGGAGGAGAAGGGCGAGTACGCCGACTTCTACGACTTCCTGTCCAAGGTGGACGCGGTGGTCTGCAACAAGAAGACCATCGAATCGCTGATCAAGGCCGGTGCGTTCGACTCCCTCGACCACCCCCGCAAGGGCCTGCTCGCGGTGCACGCCGACGCGATCGACGCGTACGCCGACGTCAAGCGCAAGGAGGCCGTCGGCCAGTACGACCTGTTCGGCGCCGGCTTCGGTGACGCCGACACCGGCAGCACCACGGTGATGCCGACCATCGGCGACAGCGAGTGGGACAAGCGCGACAAGCTGGCCTTCGAGCGGGAGATGCTCGGCCTGTACGTCTCCGATCACCCCCTGTTCGGCCTGGAGCACATCCTCAACGCGGCAGCCGACACCACAATCGCCTCCCTGGCCGAGGAGGGCGCGGTGCCCGACGGGGCGGTCGTCACCCTCGCCGGCATCCTGTCCGGTGTGCAGCGCCGGGTCACCAAGCAGGGCCGGGCCTGGGCGTCGGCCACTCTGGAGGACCTGGCCGGTGGGGTGGAGACGCTGTTCTTCCCCAACACCTACGAGGTGATCGGGCAGTACATCGCCGAGGACGCCATCGTGGTGGTCAAGGGTCGGGTGGACCGCCGAGACGACACCCCACGGATCATGGCGATGGACATGTCCATGCCGGACGTCAGCACCAGCGCCACCAACAAGCCGGTCACCCTCACCATCCCGGTGCACCGGTGCACACCACCGCTGGTGGAGAAACTCAAAGAAACCCTGGTGCTGCACCCCGGCGACACCGAGGTGCACGTCAAGCTCCAGAACGGCGGGCGCACGACCACGCTGCGGTTGGGGCCGTTCCGGGTGGCGGCGACGACCGCACTGATGGGTGACCTGAAGAGCGTCCTCGGCCCGGCCGCCGTGAGCTGACCTGGTGGACCGTGGGAGATCACCCCACCATTGGGGTGAATGCCCATTATTGTCATGCTATGGTAGCGTATCGTCGCCTGCGGGCCGTGGTCCCCGCCCTGGCACTGGTGGCCGGCCTCGCGTCCTGCACCGACCGGACGCCCACTGACAAAGCCGATGCCGGGTCGGCCCCTACCGGGCCGACCTCAGCCGGGGCGACCGCGGCGTCACCGACCGATTTTGGCCCGCTGGCACCGGGGATGCCGACCTATCCGGCGGCCGGCAACGTCTACGCCGCCGCCGGCCCCGACCAGCTGACCGAGGCGGTACGCGGCGACCGCCCGATGGTGTACGTGCCGAACACCAAGAGCAATGATGTCTGGTTGATCGACCCCGAGACGTACCAGGTGGTGGGGAAGTTCCCCGGCGGCCCGGAGCCCCAGCACGTCGTCCCCTCCTACGACCTGCGGACGCTCTACGTGGCGTCCAGTCAGATCCCCAAGGGCGGCCTGATCCCGATCGACGCCCGGACCGGTGAGCCGGGCGAGTTCCGCAACCTCGAGGACGTCTACAACCTCTACTTCACCCCCGACGGCAAGCAGGCGATCGTGGTCGCCGAGGCGTACCAGCGACTGGACTTCTACGACCTGGCCAACTGGCAGCGGGTGCGCTCGGTGCGGTTTCCCGAGTGCGGCGGCATCAACCACATGGACTACTCCGCCGACGGCCGGACGATGCTGTTCAGTTGCGAGTTCGCCAACCGGATGCTGGTGCTGGACACCGCCTCCCTGCGCAAGGTACGCGAATTTCGCCTCACCCGAACGCCCGACGGGATGCCGCAGGACACCCGGCTGACGCCGGACGGCCAACACTTCCTCGTCGCCGACATGCACGCCAACGGGGTGTACGTCTTCGACGGCCAGGCCACCCGGCAGACCGCGTTCATCCCCACCGGCCGGGGCGCGCACGGCATCTACTTCAGCCGGGACGCCCGGCAGGCGTACGTCACCAACCGCGAGGAGGGCACGGTGACCGTGCTCGACCTGGCTGACCTGAAGCGCACCGCGACCTGGCGGATCCCGAACGGCAGCCCCGACATGGGCGGCCTGTCCGCCGACGGCAAGGTGCTGTGGCTCTCCGGGCGCTTCACCGACGAGGTGTACGCGCTGGACACCGCGACCGGCAAACTGCTGGCCCGGATCCCGGTCGGCAAGGGCCCGCACGGCCTCACCGTCTGGCCTCAGCCCGGTCGCTACTCCCTGGGCCACACCAGCAACATCCGCTAGCTGACGGCCGACGTTCGTCTGGCCGGGCCGCGACGCCGCGTCAGCCCTGGTCGGGTGCCGCGATCTCGCGCAGCTGGCCGTCGGCCAGCCGCAGCCAGCGCTGCACGCCGATCTCGGCGAGGAACCGTTCGTCGTGGCTCACCACGACAAACGCACCCTGGTACGCGGACAGCGCGTTCGCCAGTTGACCCACGCTGACCAGGTCCAGGTTGTTTGTCGGCTCGTCGAGCAGCAGCACGTTCGGGCGGCGCAGCAGCTGCGCCGCCAGGCCGAGGGAGACCACCTGACCGCCGCTGAGGGTGTGCAGCCGGCGGTCGAGCGACAGTTCACCCAGGCCGAGTCGGTCCAACTCGGAGCGGGTGCGCTCCTCGATGTCCCGACGGGCGCTTCATACTGCGGGATCTCCGACTGTCGGTTGGGTTGGCGCGGTGCTTGGAACAAGCCAGCTGCGTGGGATGCGGACCGTGTAGCCGCCCGTTCTCGTCCTGCCGGCCGGCGGGCAAGATCGCTAACGGTATCGGCCTGGGCCTTTGGCGTACAGCATGTACAGCATTGGCCCGATGGGAAACGACAGCACGATGATCAGTGCCCAGGTGTTGCGGTTGAAGTAGCGCAGATCGCGGTCGCTGGTCTGAGCCAGATCTGCCAGGAAACGCCGGTCAAACCAGATCACCACGCTCATGATCGCCACGACCGTGATCAGGGCGATCGTCAGGTTGCTCGTCGTTGCCTCCGTGCGAGTTGCGGTGAAAGTCCGCTGGTTGCCGGTGCGCTGATCGCCTGGCTGCCCGGCTGCCGGCGAGGCCAAGATTACTCGTGCAGCGTTCGGGCCGGCTCAGGCTGTCGGCGAGGTTGGCGGACGTGGCTGGAGCCGGAACGAGTTGGCGATCTTCTGCCGGTAGACCTCTTGGGTAGCGGGGTCCCAGGGGATGCACCAGCGTCTACTGGGACCACGGCGGGCGGGCACCTGCCCGAGGCGCAGCCAGTTGTAGACCGCGTCGGCGGGGATACCCAGTTCCGCGGCGGCCTGTTTGACGCTGACTTCGCCGTCGTCGACCGCGACCGTGCGTGGCCCGTAAATCTTGTAGACGTGTCGCAGCGATGCCACGTTGGCGGCGCTGCGGGGCTTGCCCTTGCCACTGGTCAGCCCGGCGGCGTTGAGGATCTGGGCCAGTTGCGCGCTGGTGTGGGTGGCGCCGTGGCGGCGCATCAGCTCCACCGCTTCTGTATAGTCCAGGCTATAGTTGGTCCATGTCTCATGAGCCGCCACGTCGCTGGGCGATCAAGACGACAACGGAAGTGCGCGACTGGTTGCGATCCCTGCGCCAGGCTGACCCTGCGACGTATCGGTCGGTCAACGTAGCGATCGACTTGCTCGCGGAGACCGGGCCGGGCCTGGGGCGGCCCATGGTCGACACGCTCAAAGGTTCGAGCATCAGCAACCTCAAGGAACTCCGACCGAGATCTGGAAGGGACGTCGCCGTTCGGGTGCTGTTCGTCTTCGATCCCTGGTCCCAGGCGGTGCTGTTGGTGGCTGGCAACAAGGCAGGGGATTGGAATCGATGGTACGAGAAAGCGATTCCAGTGGCCGAGATTGCGTATGAGGGCTGGCTTGCCTTCGAGAGGAAGCGGAGGGAGGCCTGATGAGCGACTTCCATGATTGGAACGACATCCGGGCTGAGCTGCACGACGGAGACGATGAAGCGCTCGACGCAGAACGTGCCCGCACCGAGGCGTGGATCAGCGCGTTCCACCTTGCCGAAGAGCGGAAGCGGCTGGGCCTGACCCAGCGGCAGGTGGCCGAGTTGATGGGTGTCACGCCCGGCCGAGTCAGCCAGATCGAGAACGGTGATCTGGAGGCCAATGAGGTCGCGACGCTGAGCCGATATGCACGAGCGCTCGGCGCCCGGATGCGGATCATCTTCGACTACGGCGACGACCTCCGTCAGATCGCCTGATTCGACGGCCAGGCCACGCGGCAGACCGCGTTCATCCCCACCGGCCGGGGCGCGCACGGCATCTACTTCAGCCGGGACGCCCGGCAGGCGTACGTCACCAACCGCGAGGAGGGCACGGAAACTGTCCAAGATTGCCAGCGATGGCGGGTGAAGCGGCCCGAGGTCGTGCCGTACGGGAGCGTCTGGCCCGTGTCGCAGCCGGAGGTCGACTCGCCGCGACACGTCCCCCACCGACGGGCGTCGGCGGTCAGGTCCCTTGGAATAGATCGTTTAGGTGACGTCGAAGAGGTGCAGCCCGTCGTACTCAGCGAAGTCGGCGTAATCCTTGCTGTTGAAGGTCGCCAAAGGTAGGCGGTCGACAAGACAGCACGCGGCGATCCACGAGTCGTTTGTTGGCCGGTGCCTCCCCCGGTGCTGAGCCCGCGCCTGATGGTGGCCCCAGGTTACCGCCACCGCCTCGTCGAAGGGGAGCAGCACGATCCCCGAACGCCACTGGGCGAGATCAGCCAGCTTGCGCGGCCCCCAGCTGCGCAGTGCCGTCCACTTGGTCAGCTCTCCTAGCGTCACGAAGGTGATGCAGAGGGTCTTACCTGCCAGGCGGGCGCGAAGGCGTTCAGGTAGCCTCCCGCGGAGAATTGCTGACGCTACGTCGGTGTCCAGAACGACGAGGCTCATGCGGCGCCGGCCCGCCGGGAGGAGTACAGGTCGGCGAGGAACTCGTCCAGTTCCTCGTCCGACTCGAACAGGCCCGGACGAGCCAGGTCGTCCACGGAGGCGATCGGCTGAATGCCCTGACGACGGGCCAACTCCTCAGCTGGCACGTGCTCAGCCGTCGGCCATTCGGGCATGTGCTCGGCATTGCTGGACGTCATGGCTCACTCCTGCGTGTCGGGTCGCCCGCAATTCTTCCACTTCCGACATCGATGAATGGCATCTCGCGTCGATGTCGGGGAGAAAGCTGTGGACCGCTCAACGGGGTCGGTACTCGACCTCGGGGCGGCCGGGGGTGCCGTAGCGGGGTTGGCGGACAGCGCGGTCGACGGTGACCAGGTACTCCAGGTAGCGGCGGGCGGTCACCCGGGAGATGCCGGTCGCCGCGCTCACCTCGGTCGCGGACAATCCCGCCTGCGGACCGGACCCGTCGGCCAGCGCCGCGCGTACCCGGGTGAGGGTCTGCGCGTCGAGGCCCTTGGGCAGGCTGTGCCCGGCGGTGCCGCGCAGGGTGGCGAACATCTGGTCCACCTCGTGCTGGGCGGCGACCTCGCCGTCGGCGAGCGCCTGGGCGCGGTAGTCGGCGTAGCGTTCCAGCTTGTCGCGGAACGCCGCGAAGGTGAACGGTTTGAGCAGGTAGTGGGTCACCCCGAGGGACACTGCGGTGCGCACCACCGCCAGGTCCCGCGCGGACGTCACCGCGAGCACGTCGACGCTGCTGCCGGCCGCGCGCAGCGCCCGGCAGACGTCCAGGCCGTGCAGGTCGGGCAGCCGAAAATCAAGGAGTACGAGGTCCACGTCGCCGCCGTCGTTGGTGCGCAGGGCCGCCATCGCCGCCCGCGCGGTGTGCGCCACCCCGACCACCACGAAACCGGGAACCCGTTCGGTGTACGCGCTGTGCGCCTCGGCCAGCAGCGGCTCGTCCTCGACGACCAGCACCCGGATGTCGGTCACGACCGCTCACCCCCGCCGGGCAGCCGGACGGTGAACAGGCTGCCGCCGTCGTCCGAGCGGCCCACCTCGTAGCTGCCGCCGTGCCGGCGGACCACCTGACCGACCAGCGCCAGGCCGAGGCCTCGGCCGGTGCTCTTGGTCGACCAGCCGCGCCGGAACGCGTCGGCGACCCGCTCGGGGGCCAGGCCGGGGCCGCTGTCGGCGACCCGGACCACCAGCTCGTCGTCGGCGGTGCCGACGAAGACCCGCACCCGGCGTGGCGCCGGCGTACCGGCCACCGCCTCCAGGGCGTTGTCGACCAGGTTGCCGACCACGGTGAGCAGGTCACCGGTCGGCAGTGGGCTGTCGTCGAGGCGGCAGTCCGGCTCGATGACCAGATCCACTCCGCGCTCGCCGGCCTGTGCGGACTTGCCGAGCAGCAGGGCGGCCAACGCCGGCTCGGTCACCGCGCCGACCACCCGGTCGGTCAGCTGTTGGGCGAGGGCCAGGTCCCGGGTGCCGAGCCGGACGGCCTCGTCGGCGCGGCCCAGCTCGACCAGGGTCAGCACGGTGTGCAGCCGGTTGGCCGACTCGTGGGTCTGTGCCTGCAACGCCTCGGTCAGCGCCCGCACCGAGTCCAGCTCGCTGGCCAGCGTGCGCAGCTCGGTCTGGTCGCGCAGGGTCAGCACGGTGCCGAGCACCGCGCCTTCGAAGCGGGTGGTCCGCTGGTTGGCGACGAGCACTCGGTCACCGGCGAGGATCGGCTCGTCACGGGCGTCGCGTCCGGAGTCGAGCAGCTCGGCCGCCGCCGGCGGCAGATCGATCCCAGCCACCGGCTGGTCGATCACCGGCGCGTCCGCGTCGAGCCCCAACAGCCGGCGGCCCTCGTCGTTCACCAGCGCCACCCGACGATCGGTGGTCAGCACGACGAGACCTTCGCGCACCGAGTGCAGAACGGCGTCGTAGTACTCGTACATCCGGGTCATCTGCGCCGGACCCAGACCGTGCGTCTGCCGTCGGAGCCGGCGGCTGAGCAGCCAGGAGCCCGTCGCGGCGAGCACCAGAGCCGGTGCGGCCACCCCGAACAGCACCGGCAACTGGCCGAGCAACTTACGGTCGATGGCCCGGGTGGTGATGCCCACCGAGACCAGACCGACGAGGCGTCGCTGTTCGTCGTACACCGGAACGACCGCGCGCACCGACTCGCCGAGGGTCCCGACGTTGGTGGTGGTGAACGGGCGGCCCGCCAGGGCGGGCCCGATCTCGCCGACGAACGGCTCGCCGATCAGGTCCTGCGTCGGGTGCGAGAAACGGGTGCGGTCGGGGGCCATCACCACCACGAAGTCGGTGCCCGTCGCCTTCCGGGTCGATTCGGCGTACGGCTGGAGGATGCTGGCCGGGTCGGCGGTGGTGAGGGCCGCGCGGACGTCGGGGGAGCCGGCCACGGTCTGTGCCACCGCGAGCACCTCCTCCTGAGCGGCCTGGCGGGAGTCGCTGCGGGCCAGCCAGACGGCGCCGGCCGCGCCGGCCAGCACGAGCAACGTCACCACCACCGCCTGGAGGGCGAAGAGTTGCCCCGCGATGCTCCACTGGCGTCGGGCCACCTCCACCACCTCCTCTGCCTCATTCGCGGTGAACAGAATGACCGCAAGGCTGTCAACGGGTGAGACGCGCTTCACATTGTCGACATGGACACCACCACATCCGCCACCACCCCGGCACCGGCGGCCCGCCGGGACCGTACCCGTTACCTGTATCTGGCCGTCATCGTGGCCGTCGTCGCCGGCATCGTGGTCGGCCTGGTAGCCCCCGATTTCGGCAAGGAACTCAAGCCGATCGGCACCGGCTTCGTCAACCTGATCAAGATGATGATCAGCCCGGTCATCTTCTGCACCATCGTGCTCGGCGTCGGCTCCGTCCGGCAGGCCGCGAAGGTCGGCAAGGTCGGCGGCCTGGCCCTCGGCTATTTCCTGACCATGTCGACAGTCGCGCTCGCCATCGGCCTGGTCGTCGGCAACCTCATCCACCCCGGCTCCGGCCTGAACCTCGGTCCGGACCTCGCCGGCTCCGGCAAGGCTGCCGCCGGCGACGAGGCCGCCGGTACGGCGGACTTCCTGCTCGGGATCATCCCGACGACGCTGGTCTCCGCGCTCACCGAGGGCAAGGTGCTCCAGACGCTGCTGGTCGCCCTGCTGGTCGGCTTCGCCGTCCAGGCCATGGGTCGGCGGGGTGAGCCGGTGCTCAACGCCATCACCGTCATCCAGCGGGTCGTCTTCAAGGTCCTCGCCATGATCATGTGGCTGGCGCCGATCGGCGCGTTCGGCGCGATGGCCGCCGTGGTCGGCGCGACAGGCGTGGACGCCCTCAAGAGCCTCGCCCAGATCATGGTGGGCTTCTACCTCACCTGTCTGATCTTCGTGCTGGTCTTCCTGGGCGCGCTGCTGTGGTTCGTGGCCCGGATCTCGATCTTCTCGCTGCTGCGTTACCTGGGCCGGGAGTTCCTGCTGATCCTGTCGACCTCGTCCTCGGAGTCGGCGCTGCCCCGGTTGATCGCCAAGATGGAGCACTTCGGTGTGAGCAAGCCGGTCGTCGGCATCACGGTGCCGACCGGCTACTCGTTCAACCTGGACGGTACGGCCATCTACCTGACCATGGGGTCGCTGTTCATCGCCGACGCGCTGGGCAAGCCACTGGCCATCGGCGAGCAGATCTCGCTGCTGCTGTTCATGATCATCGCGTCGAAGGGTGCCGCCGGAGTCACCGGCGCCGGGCTGGCCACCCTCGCTGGCGGCCTCCAGTCACACCGACCGGACCTCGTCGACGGGGTCGGGCTCATCGTCGGCATCGACCGGTTCATGTCGGAGGCGCGGGCGCTGACCAACTTCGCCGGCAACGCGGTGGCGACAGTGCTGGTGGGAACCTGGACCGGCGAGTTCGACCGGGACCGGGCAGCCGGCGTGCTGAGCGGCAACGACCCGTTCGACGAGGCCACCATGGTCGACGAGCACCACGACGACGAGGCGGCCCCCCGCCCCGACGACAAGGAGACCGCGCCGGCCGGAGCGCCCGCCTGATGCACGGCGTGGACCGGGCTCGCGGTGGCCTCGGGCCGCCACGACCCCGGTCCACGCCGTGATCCACTCCGCTTCCTGAATACCGGGGCTTCCGAGCGGCCCCGACACCGCGATTTCCTGAAATCCGAGTCGATCTCCGGGCGGCGGGCGGCGGGCGGCG
>NZ_JBEXHP010000060.1:0-35701 GCF_040607895.1 Micromonospora sp. NPDC005220 | reverse complement strand
CCACCCCCCACCACGCCACCCCCGACCACGCCACCACCCACCACGCCACCCCCGACCACGCCACCACCCACCACGCCACCCCCGACCACGCCTCCGCCGGCGGCCGGGGTGGTGCAGATGGAGAACCTGGACCGAGGGTTGATCAGCGTCCGCTCCGGCAGCGGCAACCTGGTCTCCTGGCGGCTGCTCGGCACCGAGACCTCCGGGGTGGCGTTCAACCTCTACCGGGGTTCCACCAGGGTCAACGCCAGCCCGATCACCGGTGCCACCAACTATCTCGACAGCGGCGCGGCGGCCGGCTCCGCGTACACCGTGCGGGCCGTGGTGGGCGGCGCCGAGCAGGCGGCGTCGGCGCCGGCGTTGCAGTTCGGCGCGGGCTACCTGGACGTGCCGTTGCAGGTCCCGGCCGGGGGCACCACCCCGAGCGGGGAGAGCTACTCCTACAGCGCCAACGACGCCTCGGTCGGCGACCTCAACGGCGACGGCAGCTACGAGATCGTGCTCAAGTGGGACCCGTCGAACGCCAAGGACAACTCCCAGTCCGGCTACACCGGCAACGTCTACGTCGACGCGTACACCCTGACCGGCACCCGGTTGTGGCGGATCGACCTGGGCCGCAACATCCGGGCTGGCGCCCACTACACCCAGTTCCAGGTGTACGACTACGACGGTGACGGTCGCGCCGAGGTGGCCATGAAGACCGCCGACGGCACCCGCTCCGGCACCGGTCAGCTCATCGGTTCGTCGTCGGCGGACTACCGCAACTCCAGCGGCTACGTGCTCTCCGGCCCGGAGTACCTAACCATGTTCAACGGTCAGACCGGCGCGATCGCCTCCACCGTGACCTACGACCCGCCGCGCGGCACCGTGTCGTCCTGGGGCGACTCGTACGGCAACCGGGTGGACCGGTTCCTCGCCGGCACCGCCTACCTGGACGGGCAGCGTCCCTCGCTGATCATGGCCCGGGGCTACTACACCCGGGCGGTCATCGCGGCGTGGGACTTCCGCAACGGCACGCTTACCAAGCGCTGGACGTTCGACTCGAACGCCTCCGGCAACGGCGCCGCCGCCGGCCAGGGCAACCACCAGCTCTCCGTGGCGGACGTCGACGCCGACGGCCGCCAGGAGATCGTCTACGGCGCCGCCACCATCGACGACAACGGTCGGTTGCTCTACTCGACGGGCAACGGGCACGGCGACGCCCTGCACGTCGGCGATCTCGACCCGGGCCGCGCCGGCCTGGAGGTGTTCAAGGTCGACGAGGACGCGAGCAAGCCCAGCTCCTGGTTCGCTGACGCCCGTACCGGTCAGATCCTGTGGTCCACGCCGGCCTCCGGCGACAACGGCCGGGGTGTCTCCGCGGACATCTGGGCGGGCAGCCCCGGCGCGGAGTCGTGGTCGTCAGCGGTCGCCGGACTGGCCAACACCAGGGGTCAGAACGTCGGCCGCAAGCCGTCCTCGGCCAACTTCCTGGCCTGGTGGGACGGCGACCCGGTGCGGGAGCTGCTCGACGCCACGAAGATCGACAAGTACGGCACCGGCGGTGAGACCCGGCTGCTCGACGGCAGTGGGGTGGCGTCCAACAACGGCACCAAGTCCACACCGGCGCTCTCCAGCGACATCCTGGGCGACTGGCGCGAAGAGGTGATCTGGCGGACCACCGACAGCCGGGCGTTGCGGATCTACAGCACACCCACCCCGACCAGCACCCGGATCTACACGCTGATGCACGACCCGCAGTATCGGGTGGCCATCGCGTGGCAGAACACCGCCTACAACCAGCCGCCGCACCCGGGGTTCTTCATCGGCAACGGAATGGGCACCCCACCGACGCCGGACATCCACCTACGGTGATGCAAACCCTGGCGGTCCCGATCGGGGTCGCCTAGGGTGGCAGGCACCGGGCCGCAGCCGCGGAATCCGCTCAGCTCCGGCCCGGTGCGCCACACCGCGGCATTCCCAACCCGTCCCGACCGGGAATGCCGTACCACCACCGGAACCAACATTAGGCAGTGTCCGGGTCGGCGGGGTGACGCTGACGTGAAGATCGTGTTTCACGCGCTCCGGCGTAGACCGCCCGCCACCTGCTCGGCGATCAACTCGTACGACCGCACCCGGTCCTGCACGTCGTACACCAGCGTGGTCAGCATCAGCTCGTCCGCACCGGTCTGCTCCACCAGCTCGGTCAGCTGCCGGCGCACCGTCTCCGGCGATCCCATCGCCTGACCGTCGCGGCGCGCCAGCACGAACTCCCGCTCGATCTCGGTGTACGGGTATGCCGCCGCCTCGTCCGGCGTCGACAGCGGCTCCGGCCGTCCGGAGCGCAACTTCAGGAACGACAGGGCGCTCGGCCCGGCCAACCATTCGGCCCGCTCGTCGGTCTCCGCGCACACCGCGTTGACCGCCACCATCGCGTACGGCTTGTCCAGCCACTGCGACGGCCGGAAGTTCTGCCGGTACAGGGCCAACGCCGGCAGGGTGTTCTGCGAGCTGAAGTGGTGCGCGAAGGAGAACGGCAGACCGAGCAGGCCGGCGAGCTGGGCGCTGAAACCGCTGGAGCCCAGCAGCCACACGGCCGGCTGCTCACCGCGGCCCGGCGTGGCGATGATCTGCCCCGGCTTCTCCCCGCTGAAGAAGTTCATCAGGTCCGCCAGCTCGCGGGGGAAGCCCTCCGCCGACAGGCCCTCCATGGTGCGTCGCAACGCCAGCGCGGTCATCTGGTCGGTGCCCGGCGCCCGCCCGATGCCCAGGTCGATCCGACCCGGGTGCAGCGCCTCCAGGGTGCCGAACTGCTCGGCCACCACCAGCGGCGCGTGGTTGGGCAGCATCACCCCACCCGATCCCAACCGGATCGTCGACGTGTTGGCCGCCAGGTGCGCCAGCAGCACCGCCGGGGCGGAGCTGGCGATCGCCGGCATGTTGTGGTGCTCGGCCACCCAGAACCGGTGGTAGCCCAGCTCCTCGGTGCGGCGGGCCAGCTCGGTGGTGGCCTGCAACGCCGCGCCAGCGGTGGTGCCCTTGGCGACCGGGGCAAGATCAAGAACAGACAACGGTACGGTGATCACACGGTCAGCCAACCCGTCACCGACCGGCTTTGTTCCGGGATGCGGGTTTTCGTCGGCCAGCTCACCCGCCGGTCAGCCCATCCCGCGCGCCTGCTCGAAGATCAGACTGGTCTGTGTGTGCTGCACCACCGGATCGACCGCCAGATGGTCGAGCACGAAGTCCCGCAGCGCGTCGCCGGACGCCGCCCGCACATGCAGCACGTAGTCCTCCGCGCCGGCCACGTGGAACACCGACACCACCCCCGGCAGCCGCACCGACCGGGCCCGGAACGCGTCCACCGCCGCCCGCTCATGCGCGGTCAACCGCACCGACACCAACGCCTGCAACGGCAGGCCGAGCGCCGCCGGATCCACCTCGGCGTGGAAACCACGGATCGCACCCCGCTCGCGCAGCGCCCGGGTACGCGTCAGGCACGTCGACGGCGCCACACCCACCCGCTCGGCGAGGGCGTTGTTCGGCAGCCGGCCGTCCGCCGCCAGCTCGGTCAGGATCGCGCGGTCCACCTCGTCCAGGGCCGGACAGGGCCGCACATCATTCGGCTCAGAGGGCATTCCGCCATTCTCGCCCGAATCGAGCACGGAAATAAACCCCATTGACAGAATGATCTGCCGATCTATTGCCGCCTGCCGACGGATGTTCGACGCTACCGGCATGACAGCGATGGACACCCGGGCCGTACACGCCGGTCGCGACGACCTCCGCACCCTCGGCGTGCACGTACCGCCCATCGACCTGTCCACCACCAACCCACTGCCCTCCGTCGACGACGGCGGTGCCGCGTACGAGCAACTCGCCACCGGCGGCACCCTCCCCACCGACGGCAGCGCCGTCTACCAACGGCTCTGGAACCCCACCGTCGCCCGCTTCGAAACCGCCCTCGCCGAACTGGAGGGCACCGCCCAGGCCGTCGCCTTCGCCAGCGGAATGGCCGCACTCACCGCCACCCTGCTCGCCGCCGCTCGCGACGACCGCCGGCACGTCGTCGCCGTCCGACCCCTCTACGGCGGCACCGACCACGTCCTCGCCACCGGCCTGCTCGGCACCACAGTCACCTGGGCACGCCCCGACGAGGTCGCCGCCGCCATCCGCCCCGACACCGCGCTGATCATCGTCGAGACACCCGCCAACCCCACAGTCGACCTGGTCGACATCGCCGCCCTCGCCGCCGCGGCCGGCGACATCCCCCTGCTGGTCGACAACACCGTCGCCACCCCCGTCCTGCAACAACCCGCCCGCCACGGCGCCACCCTCGTCCTGCACAGCGCCACCAAGAGCATCGGCGGACACGGCGACGTCCTCGCCGGCGTCGTCGCCTGCGACGACACCTGGGCGGTACGCCTACGCCAGGTCCGCGCGGTCACCGGCGCGATCCTGCACCCCCTCGGCGGCTACCTGCTGCACCGCGGCCTGCAAACCCTTCCGCTGCGGGTCCGCGCCCAACAGGCCACCGCCGAGAAACTCGCCGGCTGGCTCGCCGACCACCCCGCCGTACACCGGGTGCACCACCCCTCGATGCACGACCCGGCGGCGCTGGTCGGGCGCCAGATGGCCGGACCCGGCAGCCTGCTCGCCTTCGAGGTACGCGGCGGCGCGCCCGCCGCGGCCGCCGTCGCCGTCGCCTGCCGCCTCATCACCCACGCGGTGTCCCTCGGCGGCGTGGACACCCTCATCCAGCACCCCGCCTCACTCACCCACCGGCCGGTCCAGGGCGACGCCAAACCCGCCGCCGCCCTGCTACGCCTCTCGGTCGGCCTGGAAGACCCCGAGGACCTGCGCGCCGACCTCGCCCACGCCCTGGACACGATCGCCTGACCGTCAGCGCAGCTCGCGGTTGCCCAGCACCCGGACCGGCGAACCCTGCCGCGCCACCCGCAGCATCGCCCGACCGATCCCGTCGGTCGTGGTGACCTGGTTCGGCAGCAACCGACGCAGCACCGGAAACAGCGGACGGGTGACCGCGTACCCGAGCCGGTACCACCGCGTCTTCGACACCGCCCCGTACGTCGGCTGGATGAACCCCGGCCGGGCCGCGTAACCGTTGGGCAGCAGATCCATGATCGCGTTCTCGGCGCGACCCTTGACCCGCGCCCACATCACCCGACCCTGCCCGGTCGAGTCGGTGCCGACGCCGGAGACGTAGACGAACGTGACCTGCGGGCTCACCTCCGCCAGCAACCGCGCCGCGGCGAGGGGGTAGTCGTAGCTGACCCGGGTGTACGCGGCCTCGTCCAGACCCAACGAGGACACCCCCAGGCAGTAGAAACAGGCGTCGACACCGGTGAACTCGGCCCGCACCGCGTCCAACTCGCCCACGTCCGCGACGGTCAGCTCCCGCAGCTTCGGGTCCTGCCGACCGGTCGGCCGCCGACCCACCGTCAACACCTCCGTCACGTCATCGGCGAGCAGACACTCGCGCAACACGCCCTGACCGACCATGCCGGTCGCACCGAAGACAACCACCCGCATCAGAACCCGCCCTCTGTCGTCGACACCCGCACAGGCTCCCACGCATTCCCTGACCGCCACCCCTCCGTCGGTCGATCATGAAGCTATTGCCCTCGATCTCGGCGTGTCAGCGCAATAACTTCATGATCACCAGGGTTGGGTGGCCTGGCGGCGGCGGGTCAGGACTTGGGGCCGACATATCGGTCGAGCGCGGCTACCGCGTCGCGGCGCGCCACCGACAGCGAGTTGGGTCGGTTCATCCGCCAGGCGACGCCGAGCAGGTCGAGGCCCCACTGGCAGAGCCCCATGATGTCGGCCGACTCGTTGACGAACATGTAGCGCGGATAGACGTACGCCTTGCCGCGCACTGTCACCCGGTTGGCGCACCGGCAGCCGTCGGAGTGGAACAGGCCTCTCAGGAAGTCGCCGGGGTGCTGTTCGATGATCGGCCTTTGCCAGTCGGCGAGGACGATCGGTCGCTCGTGCTTCCTGCCAGGCCCGTGCTGCGGGAGCAGGCAGGGCCAGTGGAGGCCGTAACTCTGTACGCCCACGCAACCCTGCTTCTGGACCCGTTGCACCTTCGAGGCCAACACGGCTCGCATGGCCACATCGCATGCCTCGATCAGCCCGGGCCAGTCATTGGAACAGTAGATGCGCAACACCGGAACACGCGCCGTCGTCACCAGGTGGCCGTCGCCCAGGTAGAGACCGAGCAGGTAGGCGTAGGCCGCGGGGTCTGTAGGACTGTCGACACCGACACGGCAGCGGAAACACCGGAGCTGGGTGCCCTGGAACTTCGCTTCCGGCCGGTCGTTGCACCAGTGCCAGACCGTGCGATATGGCAGACCGACAGCCCGAGCGGTGTCGGCGACAGTGCCGCCCGCGAGGAAGAACTGGCGTGCACGAGCACGGATCTCAGGTGGATGCACGAGGCCATCCTCGAACACCCGTACGACATTAATTTGTGCCCTCGGTGGGATTCGAACCCACACTGTATGGAGTTTGAGACCATTGCCTGCTGCCAGTTGGGCTACGAGGGCGCTTCCCTGATTCAGCCCTGACAGGATACCCACTACGCTGAAGGCGGTGACACCCGGCTGGGCGGGTGCCTCGTTCGAACTGGTGGGGGTAGGGCTGGTGGCTGAGATGCCGACGGATGCCGAGCGCAGGCGCGTACTGATCGCCGAGGACGAGGCGCTGATCCGGCTGGACCTCGCCGAGATGCTGGTCGAAGAGGGCTACGAGGTGGTGGGGGAGGCCGGCGACGGCGAGACAGCCGTGCGCCTCGCCGAGGAGTTGAAGCCCGATCTCGTCATCCTCGACATCAAGATGCCGATCATGGATGGGCTGGCCGCCGCCGAGCGCATCGCCGGTGCCCGGATCGCCCCGGTGATCATTCTGACCGCGTTCAGCCAGCGTGATCTGGTGGAGCGGGCGCGGGCGGCGGGCGCGATGGCGTACCTGGTGAAGCCCTTCCAGAAGAGCGACCTGGTCCCGGCGGTGGAGATCGCGCTGTCGCGCTACTCGGAGGTGGCGGCCCTGGAGGCGGAGGTCGCGAGTCTGACCGACCGCCTGGAGATCCGTAAGTCGGTGGAGCGCGCCAAGGGCGCGCTGATGACCACGTACGGGATGACCGAGCCGCAGGCGTTCAAGTGGATCCAGCGCACCGCGATGGACCACCGGATGACCATGAAGGAGGTCGCCGAGCGGATTCTCGCGGAGACCGCCGGCGGCGAGGTGTCGCAGCAGCCGACCGTCTGAGCGGCCCCGGTGACAACGGGCGCCGCTGGGCCACCGCGCGCGGTATCTGGTGGCTAGCATCGACGGGTGTCCGTCCGACGGGTGATCGCGGTGTTCGGCCTCTTCGCGCTGCTGCTCGCCGGGTGCGACGGGCCGGCCGCGCCGAGCGGCGGGGGGTCGATGACGGCCGCCGCGCCGCCGCTGCGGCCGGGTTGGCAGCCGCTGGCGTTGCCGGCGCCGCCGGGTGGTCCGGGTCGTCCGCTGGTGCGGGACGCGGCGTCGTGCGCGGGTCGGTGGTTCGTGGTCGGTGGCGTCGTGGACGCGGCCGGTGGCACCCGCCCGGCGGCCTGGGCCAGTGTGGACGGTACGACGTGGACGGTGCTGTCGGTGCGTCCGGATTCCTTCTACGGGCGGCAGAACGTGTTCCTGTCGGCGGCCTGCCGCGACGGTCAGGTGGCGTTGATCGGCGCGAAGGTCGGCGGTGCGCACGGCAATCCGCGGGTGAGCACCTGGCGGCAGGTGGCCGACGGTGCGCTCATCGAGGTGCAGGCGTCGTTCGAGACGTACGGCGGGCCGACGGCGGTGAACGTGTCCCGGCTGGTGGCCGGTCCGGCGGGTTGGTTGATCGTCGGTAACCGGTCGGCGGGTGCGGCGTCCTGGGTGGCGTCGCCGGCCGCGGCGGAGTTCGCGCTGGTCGAGGGCGCGCCCGAGCTGGCCAGCGATGCGGTGGGGGTGACCTGGGCGTTCGACGCGGTGGCGACGTCGTCGGGGTGGCTGGCCGTGGGTGGGCTGTTGCCGGCTGGCCGGATCGACCGCGACCCGGCGGTGTGGTCGTCGCCGGACGGGCGCTCGTGGCGGCGCACGGTGCTGCCGGGTGGTTCCGAGTACGAGGAGTTGCAACGGGTGGTGCTGGCCGACGGCGTGCCGGTGGCGGTCGGGCTGCGCGGGGGGACGTTCGGCGCGTGGCGGCAGGAGGCGTCGGGTTGGCTGGCCGTCGGGACGTTCGGGCGGCGGGCTGGTGCCGGGGTGCCGGGGGTGGGGTCGCTGGTGTCGTCCGGGGGCACGCTGTTCGTCGCGGTGACGGATGGGGCGCGGCATTCGGTGTGGGTGTCGACCGACCGGGGTGGGTCGTGGCGGGAGGCGGCGATGCCGCTCGATGTGCCGGCGGGTGTTGATCGGGATGTGACGCTGGTGGCGGTGGGTGACCGGTGGTGGTTGGCGGCGGACGACGGCACCCGAGTCGGGCTGTGGTGGGCGGAGGGTCCGGGCGCCTGACCGTCGACGGTGCGGTGACGCTCTGCCCCGGGGTGCGACCCGCCTGGACGTTTCCGCAGGTCAGTCGGCTTCTTGTCAGGTCCGCGTGGTCAGGATTGTGTCGCGTGGATGTCGACCGGGCGTGGGTTTAAGGACCGACCGGCGGATTCACCTGTTACGGACATCGACGTGATTGCCCGCGTCTTCGTAACGGTTTCGCAGACCCCCGCTTCAGGCCTTCCGGGACGGTGTGTCATGTCGGTACGCTCCGCCATCACGAGCCGTAACGCAGGGGGAGTCCCTGCGGGGTGGGTGGAATTGCGGGTTTGCTGCTGTCGCCGTCGCTTCGGGTCAGCCGCGTCCGCATCTCGAGGAGGTCAGGAAGCCGTGAGGCGAAGCTATGTACGGGCGCTGGGCACCGTTGCGCTCGCCGCGACCCTGGTGGTCGCGGCTGGTTGCCAGGATTCCGGTGGCGGCGACGATAAGACCGCGTCCGGTGACTGCGGTGGCAAGATCGCGATCTTCGGCGCGTTCACCGGTGACAACGCGGGTCTGGTGATCCCGTCGCTCAACGGTGCGAATCTCGCCCTGGAGCAGTTCAACGCGGCGAACCCGAACTGCAAGGTCACCATGCAGCAGTTCGACACCCAGGGTGACCCCGCTGTGGCGACCCCGTTCGCGAACCAGATCGCGGGGGACAACTCGTTCCTCGGTGTCATCGGTGGTCACTTCTCCGGTGAGTCGGACGCGACGATGCCGATCTACCAGGCCGCTGGCCTGGCGATGATCAGCCCGTCGGCGACCCGGACGGACCTGACCCAGAAGGGCAACACGTCCTTCTACCGCGTGGTCGGCAACGACGGCACGCAGGCCGGCGCGGTGGCGAGCTACCTGAAGACGCAGAACGCGCAGAAGGTCTTCCTGGTCGATGACGCCAGCGCGTACGGCGCGGGCATCACCGAGGAGCTCGGCAAGCAGCTCGGCCCGCTGATCGTGAACAAGGACAAGATCCAGGAGCGGCAGGCGCAGTTCGACGCCACCATCTCGAAGATCAAGTCGGCGCAGGCGGACTTCGTCTTCTACGGCGGCTACACCCGTGAGGCCGCTCCGCTGGTGAAGCAGATGCGCGCCGCCGGTGTCCAGGCCAAGTTCGTCGGCCCGGACGGTCTCTACGACCCGGCGTTCCCGAAGGGTGCCTCTGGTGGCGCCGAGGGCGCGATCATCACCTGCCCGTGCCTCCCGGCCGACAAGGCCGGCGGCACCTTCTCGGCCGACTACCAGAAGAAGTTCGGCATCCCGCCGGGCTCCTACGGTGCCGAGGGCTTCGACGGCGCGACTGTCTTCCTGGACGCCTTCAAGGCCGGCAAGAAGACCCGGGCCGACATCCTGGCGTTCGTGAAGTCGTACGACAAGCAGGGTGTGTCGAAGTACATCAAGTTCGACTCCAAGGGCGACGTCGACCCGTCGAAGGTCGTCATCTGGGCCTACCAGATCAAGGGCGAGGCCATCGAGCCGCTGCAGGAGCTCAAGCTCAGCTGACGCACGCCCACGAAATGGAGTGCGGCCGGGGTGCTTCACCCCGGCCGCACTCGATTCAAGGAGACCCCCGGTGCATTTCGATGAACTGATCGGCCATCTCGGCCAGCACACGGTCGACGGCCTTTCCAAGGGCGCCATCTACGCCCTGATCGCCCTTGGCTACACCCTCGTCTACGGCGTCCTTCGTCTGATCAACTTCGCGCATTCCGAGGTCTTCATGGTCGGCACCTTCGCGGTGCTGATCCTCTGGAACCAGCTCGGAGTGCAAAATAACCCACCGGTCGGCCAGGCCATCCTGTTCCTGGTGCTCGGCCTGGTCGTCGCGGCGGCCGCCTCCGGCGGTACGGCTCTGGCGCTTGAGCGGATCGCGTACCGGCCGCTGCGGCGCAAGAACGCGCCGCCGCTGATCTTCCTGATCACCGCGATCGGCCTGTCGCTGGTCTTCGTGGAGCTCTTCGGGCAGGTGCTGCCGAAGCTGCTCGGTGGCGTGCTGCCGGATGTGTTCGGCCGGCCCCGGCAGATCGTCGGTATGCCGACCATCATCCAGCAGGAGACCCTGTTCACCATCGGCAACACCGCGATCACGAACATCCAACTGATCGTCTTCATCGCGGCCGTGGTGATGATGGCGTTGCTGGACTGGTTCATCAACCGCACCCGGTACGGCCGGGGCGTGCGGGCGGTGGCCCAGAACCCCGAGACCGCCGCGCTGATGGGGGTCAACCAGGAACGCGTGATCATGCTGATCTTCGTGCTCGGTGGCATCATGGCCGGCGCCGCCGCGCTGCTGTGGAGCATGCGGTTCGGCTTCACCCAGAACAGCATCGGCTTCGTGCTGGGCCTGAAGGCGTTCACCGCCGCGGTTCTGGGCGGTATCGGCAACCTGCGCGGCGCGCTGCTGGGTGGCCTCTTCCTCGGCATCGTCGAGGTCTACGGCGCCACGCTCTTCGCGTCCAACTGGGAGGACGTCATCGCCTTCGTGGTGCTGATCGTGGTGCTGATGTTCCGGCCCACCGGCCTGTTGGGTGAGTCGCTCGGGAGGGCCCGCGCATGATCGACAAGATTCGCTCCGCAGACCGCCGTCGGGTCAGCATGCTGACCTCCGTCGGCGACCGCTGGCGGGCGCTGGCGAAGTGGCAGCAGGCCCTCGGCCTGGCCGCCTTCGTGGCGATCCTCTACTACCTGCCGCTGCTCGGCGTTCCGGGTCTGACCTGGTTGCGTACCGACTCGATCGTGGGCGGCAACAACTGGGCGGGCGTGCTCTTCGTCTGCGCCATCTACGTGCTGGTCGCCATCGGCCTGAACGTGGTGGTCGGCCTCGCCGGCCTGCTCGACCTGGGCTACATCGGCTTCTTCGCCATCGGTGCGTACAGCGTGGCGCTGTTCGGTTCGGTGAACTCGCCGGTGGTCAAGTGGATCCAGCAGGAATTCAACCTGCCGCCGACCTGGGCGGTGACCTGGGCGATCTGCCTGTTCATCGCGATCGTGCTGACGATGATCTCCGGGGTGCTGCTGGGCTGGCCGACGCTGCGACTGCGCGGTGACTACCTGGCCATCGTGACGCTCGGCTTCGGCGAGATCATCCGAATCGTGGCCCGCAACGCCACCGGGCTGACCAACGGCCCGGTCGGCATCTCGGCCATCCCCGGCCCGGAGGGCGCGCCGTCGGCGGACAACAAGGTCTTCGGTCTGATCGACGCGAAGCCCTGGTACTGGTTGGCGATCACCTTCGTACTGATCATGGTGTTCCTGGTTCGTCGGCTGGAGCACAGCCGGGTCGGCCGGGCGTGGTTGGCCGTCCGGGAGGACGAGGACGCCGCCGCGGTGATGGGTGTGTATCCGTTCAAGTTCAAGCTCTGGGCGTTCGCCATCGGTGCGGCGCTCGGCGGCCTGTCCGGCTTCCTGTTCGGCAGCCGGAACGCGTTCATCGACCCGACCCAGTTCAACGCGAACCTGTCCATCCTGTTCGTGGCCATGGTGGTGGTCGGTGGCTCCGGCAACATGATCGGGGTCTCGCTCGGCGCGGTGCTGCTGGCGTACCTGCCTGAGCGGTTCCGCGACTTCGCCGACTACCGGTGGTTGGTCTTCGGTCTGGCCATGGTGTTGGTGATGATCCTGCGTCCGCAGGGCCTGGTCCCGAGCCGGCGGCGTGCCCGCGAGTTGAAGGACCGCGCGGCAGAGGCAGAGGAGGCGCCCGCTCATGTCTGAGCAGACCACCAGCACCAGTACGCCGAAGATCCCGACTCAGGCGGGGCCGCGATCGGTACTGCTCGAAGTCGACGACGTGACGCTCCGCTTCGGCGGGGTGGTCGCCCTCGACAAGATCAACTTCCAGATCTACGAGGGCGAGATCCTCGGCCTCATCGGGCCGAACGGTGCCGGCAAGACCACCAGCTTCAACGTGATGACCGGGGTCTACAAGCCGACCTCCGGGGCGGTCCGGTTCCGCGGCCAGCGGGTGACCGGCCGTAAGCCGCACCAGATCAGCCAACTGGGCATCTCCCGGACGTTCCAGAACATCCGGCTCTTCCCGGAGATGACGGCGCTCGAGAACGTGATGGTCGGGACCGACTCCCGGCACAAGACGAGCGTGCCCGGGGCGCTGTTCCGGCTGTACCGGGTGCGGCCTAAGCCGGAGGAGCTGCCGCAGGTCACCGCCGAGTCCGGGATCGTCCGGACCTGGCAGCAGGTGCGCCTGTCGGCCGCCAAGATCTTCGGCCTGTCCCGGCACATCCTGGAGGAGCGGGCGGCCGAGAATAAGGCGCTCGAGCTGCTCCGCTTCGTCGGAATCGCCGACCGGGCCAACGACGAGGCGCGCAACCTGCCGTACGGCTACCAGCGTCGGTTGGAGATCGCCCGCGCGTTGGCCACCGAGCCGAAGCTGATCTGCCTGGACGAGCCGGCCGCCGGCTTCAACCCGGCGGAGAAGGAGGAGCTCCTCACCCTGATCCGCAAGATCCGTGACATGGGCCTGACCGTCCTGCTCATCGAGCACGACATGCGGCTGGTCATGGGGGTCACCGACCGGATCGTGGTGCTGGAGTTCGGCCGTAAGATCGCCGAGGGTGCGCCCGCGGAGGTCAGCCGCGATCCGAAGGTGATCGCCGCGTACCTGGGGGAGCCCGCCGATGACGCTGCTTGAGCTGGAGAACGTCGCCGTCGCGTACGGCCGGATCGAGGCGCTGCACGGGATCAGCCTCACCGTGAACGAGGGTGAGGTGGTGGCCCTGATCGGCGCGAACGGCGCCGGTAAGACCACCACCATGCGGGCCATCTCCGGGACCCGGTCGCTGGCCAGCGGGAAGATCACCTTCAACGGCGAGGACATCAGCAAGCTCCGGGCCGACCTGCGGGTGGTCCGGGGGCTGTGCCAGTCGCCGGAGGGTCGGCAGATCTTCCCGGGTATGACGGTGATGGAGAACCTGGACATGGGGGCGTACACCCGGCGGGACTCCGCCGGTATCGCCGCCGACCTGGACCGGGTGCTGACCCTCTTCCCGCGGTTGGCCGAGCGGCGCAAGCAGGCCGGTGGCACCCTCTCCGGCGGCGAGCAGCAGATGCTCGCGGTCGGTCGGGCGCTGATGAGCCGGCCGAAGTTGCTGCTGCTCGACGAGCCGTCGATGGGTCTCGCCCCGCTGGTGATCCGGCAGATCTTCGACATCATCACCGAGATCAACCAGCAGGGCACCACGATCCTGCTGGTCGAGCAGAACGCCCAGCAGGCGCTGTCGCGGGCCCACCGCGGTTACGTGCTGGAGACCGGTCAGATCGTGAAGGAGGGGTCCGGTCAGGACCTGCTGCACGATCCGTCGGTCAAGGAGGCGTACCTCGGCGTGGCCTGAGCCACGGCGATCCCGGCGGCCGGTCGTCCCCTCCACGGGGGTGGCCGGCCGTCGCCGTGTTTTCCCGGTCCGCGCGGGTGCCGCCACCCGGGGATGTCGGTGCGACGGACTAGAGTCGCTGCCGTGACAGCTACGACACCGCGCCTGCTTCTCGTCGACGGACATTCCATGGCATACCGGGCTTTCTTCGCCCTGCCTGTGGAAAACTTCTCCACCACGACGGGGCAGCCCACCAACGCGGTGTACGGCTTCACCTCAATGCTGATCAACGTGCTGCGCGACGAGCAGCCCACCCACATCGTGGTGGCCTTCGACGTCTCCCGCCGGTCCTTCCGCACCGACAAGTACGCGGAGTACAAGGCCGGCCGCAGCGAGACCCCGACCGACTTCAAGGGCCAGGTCAGCCTGGTCAAGGAGGTCCTGGCCGCGCTGCAGATCCCGGTGGTCGAGAAAGAGGGCTTCGAGGCCGACGACGTGATCGCCACGCTCGCCAGCCAGGCTCGCGACCAGGGCATGTCGGTGCTGATCAGCAGCGGTGACCGCGACGCGTTCCAGCTGGTCGACGACCAGATCACCGTCCTCTACCCGCGCAAGGGCGTCTCCGACCTGGCCCGGATGGACCCGGCGGCGATCGAGGCGAAGTACGGTGTCCCGCCCCAGCAGTACCGGGACCTCGCCGCGCTGGTCGGCGAGACCAGCGACAACCTGCCCGGCATCCCCGGCGTCGGCCCGAAGACCGCCGCCAAGTGGATCACCACGTACGGCGGGGTGGAGGGTGTGATCGCCCGCGCCGACGAGATCAAGGGCAAGGCCGGCGACAGCCTGCGGGAGCGGCTCGCCGACGTGATCCGCAACTACGAGATCAACTGCCTCGTCTCCGACCTGGAGCTGCCGCTCCGCCCCGAGGACACCCGCTGGACGGGTTGGGACCGGGAGGCGGTGCACCAGGTCTTCGACACCCTGGAGTTCCGCATCCTGCGCGACCGCCTCTACCAGTACCTGGAGGCGGTCGAGCCGGAGGCCGAGTCCGGCTTCGACCTTGTCGGCGAGGTGCTCACCGAGCCCGGCGCGCTGGCCGGGTGGTTGACCACGCACGCGCCGACCGGCACCCCGGTCGGGATGGCGGTCAAACTCGACACCGGTCCCAACCGCCGGCACACCGCCTCGATCACCGGCCTGGCGCTGGCCACCGCCGGCGGCGCGGCGGCCTGGGTCGACCCGGCGGGGCTCGACCCGACCGACGAGGGCGCCCTGGCCAGCTGGTTGGCCGACGCGCAGCGTCCCAAGGTGCTGCACGACAGCAAGCCCGCCGTGCTGGCCTGCGCCGCGCACGGCTGGCAGCTCGCCGGCATCGTCCGGGACACTCAGATCGCCGCGTACCTGGCCCGCCCCGACCAGCGGTCCTACGACCTGACCGACCTGGCGCTGCGCTACCTGCACCGGGAGCTGCGGGTGGACGTGCCGGAGTCCGGCCAGCTCACCCTCGACGGCCTCGGCGACGAAGGGGTGGCCGGGCAGAACCTGATGCTCCAGGCCCGGGCCACTCTCGACCTGGCCGACGCGATCGACGCCGAGCTGTCCCGCGACGGCGAGCAGTCCGCCCGGCTGATGGCCGGCGTGGAGCTGCCGCTGATGCGGGTGCTCGCCGGCATGGAGACCATCGGCATCGCCGCCGACACCGACTATCTGTCCGAGTTGGAGGCGCACTTCGCCGCCGAGGTGAAGGCCGCCGCACAGGGCGCGTACGAGGCGGTGGGTCGGGAGTTCAACCTCGGCTCGCCCAAGCAGTTGCAGGAGATCCTCTTCACCGAGCTGGGCCTGCCGAAGACCAAGAAGATCAAGACGGGCTACACCACCGACGCCGACGCCCTGCAGTGGCTGTACGCGCAGCAACCGCACCCGGTGCTGGCCCACCTGCTGCGCCACCGCGACGTCGCCAAGCTCAAGTCGACTGTCGACGGGCTGCTCAAGTCGGTCTCCGACGACGGCCGCATCCACACCACCTTCAACCAGACAGTGGCGGCCACCGGTCGGCTCTCCTCCACCGAGCCCAACCTGCAGAACATCCCGATCCGCACCGAGGAGGGCCGGCGGATCCGTCGGGCCTTCGTGGTGGGGGAGGGCTACGAGTGTCTGCTCACCGCCGACTACAGCCAGATCGAGATGCGCATCATGGCGCACCTCAGCTCGGACGACGCGCTGATCGACGCGTTCAACTCCGGCGCCGACTTCCACGCGGCCACCGCCTCGTCGGTCTTCGGGGTTCCGCTCGACGAGGTCACCCCGGACCAGCGGCGCAAGATCAAGGCCATGAACTACGGCCTGGCGTACGGGCTCAGCGCCTTCGGCCTGTCCCAGCAGCTCAGCATCAGCACCGAAGAGGCGCGCGGGCTGATGGAGAACTACTTCGCCGGCTTCGGCGGGGTGCGCGACTACCTTCAGCAGGTGGTCGCCAAGGCCCGCCAGGACGGCTACACCTCGACCATCCTGGGCCGCCGCCGCTACCTGCCCGACCTGGTCAGCGACAACCGGCAGCGCCGCGACATCGCCGAGCGGATGGCGCTCAACGCCCCCATCCAGGGATCGGCCGCCGACATCATCAAGGTGGCGATGCTGCACGTCGACACCGCGCTCGCCGACGCCGGGCTGCGCTCCCGGATGCTGCTGCAGGTGCACGACGAGCTGGTCTTCGAGGTCGCTCCGGGCGAGCGAGAGGCGTTGGAGGCGCTGGTCCGGCGGGAGATGGGCGGGGCGTACCCGCTGTCGGTGCCGCTGGAGGTATCCGTCGGTTTGGGCCGGGACTGGAACAGCGCGGATCACTGATCCTTGTTCGTTGCTCTTTGTTGGTTGCGGTGTGGGGGTTCCAGGGCAGCCCGACCCACTCCGGGCGGTCAGGCTTGATCCCTGCGTGGGTCGGGCTGCCCCGGAACCCCTGACCGGGTCGCCCTGGTAACGGCTGTGGGCGCAGGGCGCCGGCCAGATCTAGCGGAGCCCTGCGCCGCCCGATCCGGCACCGCCCCGGCGTGTACCTCCCCGGTGTGCGCCGGCGGTCGGGCACCGCCTCGGCGCGCCGGATCATGATCTGCGCAACTTCGGGGAAAGTGCTGGGTCGTGGCGTTCTGAGGCAGCAACTTCACCGAGGTTGTGCGGATCATGGGGCGGGAGCCGCGTGCGCGGGCCGGGTTCTCACTTCAGGGGGTCGTGGCCCCAGTTCATCAGGGACCAGCGCCACTTGGTGTCGCGGACGTTGCCGGAGGGGCGCTGCGCCATGTGCCGGCGTACGTAGCCGACCACCTTGCGCATGTGCTTGTAGTCGCCCTCGGACAGGTCACCGCGTTTGCGACGGAGCAGGTTGATGATCTTCCGGCCGGATTCGTGCCCGACGGACTCGCCACCACCCGTACGACCGCCCTTGTGCCAGCCGACCTGTTTCGACTCGTCGGTCTCCAGCCACGTGGACAGCTCACCGGGGTTCATGTTCACCGCTTCGGTGAACTCCCGGTAGGTGTCCCGGCCATCGTCACTTCTGCTCATGGTCCTCGGCTACCCGACCCGGTCGGGGAGAAACGACTACGGGGTGATCTCAGCGACCGGCAGCTTGATGTCGAACGGCTCGGTCAACTCGATCACGTCGGCGCCGTCGGCGACCAGCTCGTACTGCCGTTCGCCGCCCGGCCCTACCTGATCGCCGATCCGGTACGCGTAGACGTGCACCGGGTCCTGTTCGATTCGCCAGTAGAAGGGGATCCCGGCAGCGGCGTACTCCCCGGGCTTCGCGAACCGGTCGATCCGTCGCGTGCCCGGCGAAACGATCTCCACGGCGAGTACGACATCCGCCGGCCGCAAAGTGGACCGGTTGGACGGGATCTCGGCGCGGCAGAGCAGCACGTCCGGCTGACGGCTGGTGTTGCGGCTGAGCGCGACTCCGACTGCCTGGGCGGCACGGAGGTTCGCCGGGGCGTGCGAGCGCAGCCACAGCCACAGCAAGCTGCAGATGTCTTGATGGCCCAGGGTGGGGGAGGGTGTCACCTGGATAACTCCGTCGACGAGTTCGACGCGGGGGGCGTCGTCCGGCAGGGTGAGCAGGTCCTCCAGCGTGTAGTCGGCACGCTGCTGCCGCATCGGATCCGGACACCAGGGGCCAGGTGATGTCGGGATGGGCTCGGCGCTCATGGGGCTGAGCCTACCGGCGATCGATGGGATGCAGGTCGGACTGTGGGTGCGACGCGCTCACCCGGCGGGCTTCTCGGTGACGAAGATGGCGGTGCCGGGGAAGAGCCGTCCGCGCAGCGGACTCCACTGCCCCCAGATCCCCTCGTGTCCCTCCGGCCACTCCGGTTCCACCAGGTCCAGCAGCCGGAACCCGGCCCCGACCAGCTCGCGGATCCGGTCGCCGAGGGTGCGGTGCTGCTCGACGTAGGTGGCCACGCCGCTGTCGTCCTGCTCGACGTACGGGGAGCGGTCGAAGTACGAGTGCACGGCGGTCAGCCCGCCCTCGCCGGGGTCGTCCAGGAAGATCCACCGCATCGGATGGGTCACCGAGAACACCCACCGGCCACCCGGCCGCAGCACCCGGTGCACCTCGGCGAGCAGCGCCGCGGAGTCGTCCACGAAAGGGATCGCGCCGAACGCGGTGCAGGCGATGTCGAACGACCGGTCGGCGAACGGCAGGGCGAGCGCGTCGGCCTGGACCAGCGGTACGCGTACCCCGGTGCGCTCGTTGGCCTCGGCGGCGTGCCGCAACATGCCGGCGGACAGATCGAAGGCAACCGGCCGGGCGCCCTGGGTGGCGAGCCAGCGGGCGGCGGCCGCGGCGCCGGCGCCCACCTCCAGCACCCGTCGCCCCGACACGTCGCCGAGCAGCCGGGCGTCGGCCTCGCGCAGGCCCTCCGGGCACCACACGAAGTCCACGTCGCCGAGGAACGCGCCGTGTTCGGCCTGGTAGTCGTCGGCGTCGGTGTCCCACCAGCCGCGGTTGGCGCGCCGGGCCTCGGCGTCACCCACCCGGCGCCGGGTAACCCGGCTGTCGTCATCCACGCGCCCACGCTAGGCCCACCCACCCCATGGGTACGCCGGCGCGTCCAAGATCTGCACGACCAACCTTGATCGACTCGTCTTCGGTGACATCGCGGTGTCCGGGCCGGTGGGACGCCCCGATGTCCAGGAAACCGAGTCGATCAAGCGCGGCGGCGGTGGCGCGGCCGACGAGGCGGGTGGGTCTGCTGTGACGCGGGAGACAGCAGAGGTGTTTTCCGGGCGATTGTTCGGCTTTCGCAGGTCATCACACGGAGAGAAGCCGGGAGGGCTTGCACGCTGTGGTAATGCGCACGGTAGGCTAGACGATGCGCTCGCGGATCGCGTTGCCTCGGCAGGGAGCAGGTGCGCGGTCGACCGGAGCCACATCATGATCTCACTAGGCGATCGTTCGGTGTGCCCGGCGACGGATCCGCTGGCGCGAACAGGTCACTGCGACACACCAGCCTGCTGTGACAACCCACCGACCGGAGCAACCGCCCACATGACGAGCAGCATCGAGGCCCCCTCGAGCGCCACCCGGGTCACCCACGACGATCTCGGTTCCGAGGAGGCATTCCTCGCCGCGATCGACGAGACCATCAAGTACTTCAACGACGGCGACATTGTCGAAGGCACCGTCGTCAAGGTCGATCGGGACGAGGTCCTGCTCGACATCGGCTACAAGACCGAGGGTGTCATCCCCTCTCGGGAGTTGTCGATCAAGCACGACGTGGACCCCGCCGAAGTTGTGACGGTTGGCGACCACATCGAGGCCCTGGTCCTCCAGAAGGAGGACAAGGAGGGTCGTCTGATCCTCTCCAAGAAGCGGGCGCAGTACGAGCGGGCCTGGGGCACGATCGAGAAGATCAAGGACGAGGACGGCGTCGTCCGCGGTTCGGTCATCGAGGTGGTCAAGGGCGGCCTCATCCTCGACATCGGGCTGCGCGGCTTCCTGCCCGCGTCCCTGGTCGAGATGCGTCGTGTGCGCGACCTGCAGCCGTACGTCGGGCGGGAGCTCGAGGCCAAGATCATCGAGCTGGACAAGAACCGCAACAACGTGGTCCTGTCCCGCCGGGCCTGGCTGGAGCAGACGCAGTCCGAGGTGCGCACCGAGTTCCTCAACAAGCTGCAGAAGGGCCAGGTCCGCAAGGGCGTAGTGTCCTCGATCGTCAACTTCGGCGCCTTCGTGGACCTGGGCGGCGTCGACGGTCTGGTGCACGTCTCCGAGCTGTCCTGGAAGCACATCGACCACCCGTCCGAGGTTGTCGAGGTGGGCCAGGAGGTCGAGGTCGAGGTCCTGGACGTCGACCTGGACCGCGAGCGGGTCTCGCTGTCGCTGAAGGCGACCCAGGAGGACCCGTGGCGGCAGTTCGCCCGCACCCACGCGATCCAGCAGATCGTGCCGGGTAAGGTCACCAAGCTGGTTCCGTTCGGTGCGTTCGTCCGCGTCGACGACGGCATCGAGGGCCTGGTCCACATCTCCGAGCTGGCCGAGCGCCACGTGGAGATCCCGGAGCAGGTCGTCCAGGTCGGCTCCGAGGTCATGGTCAAGGTCATCGACATCGACCTGGAGCGCCGCCGGATCTCGCTGTCGCTCAAGCAGGCCAACGAGGGCTTCGTCGAGGGCGAGGAGCACTTCGACCCGACCCTCTACGGCATGGCCGCGACGTACGACACCGAGGGCAACTACATCTACCCCGAGGGCTTCGACCCGGAGACGGGTGAGTGGCTCGAGGGGTACGACAAGCAGCGCGAGACCTGGGAGAACCAGTACGCCGAGGCCCGTCAGCGCTGGGAGGCCCACACCAAGCAGGTGCAGACCTCTCGGGCCGCCGACGCCGAGGCTGCCGCCAACCCGACTCCGGCCGTCCCGGCCGCTGGCGGCGGCGGTGGCGGTGGCACCACCTCCTCGTCCAGCCCGGCCCCGAGCCGGCAGGCCGAGGAGCCGGCCGGCACGCTGGCCACCGACGAGGCGCTCGCCGCACTGCGGGAGAAGCTCGCCGGCGGTAAGTGACCCGCTGAACGACGACAGGCCCCGTCCCCGCGATCTCCGGATCGCCGGGGGCGGGGCCTTCGCCGTACCCGGGCGAGCTGCGCCGGGCGCAGACCGACCCGGGCGCGGGGCGCGGGGCGCGGGCGTCGTGGGCGGGCCGGGCCGGGAGCGAGCACCGGCGCCGGGGCGTCGCATGGTTTGGCGACGGGCTTGTGGATCCGGTTGACTGTTCGGGTGCTGAGGGTGGGGTTGACCGGCGGGATCGGGTCGGGCAAGAGTGCGGTGGCCGCGCGGCTCGTTGAGCGGGGCGCGGTGCTCATTGACGCCGACCGGGTGGCCCGGGAGGTGGTGGCGCCGGGTACGGACGGGCTGGCCGAGATCGTCGCCGCCTTCTCCGAGGCGGTGCTGGACGCCGACGGCGCACTGGACCGTGCCGCACTGGGCGCGGTGGTGTTCGCCGACGAGGCCGCCCGTCGTCGGCTGGAGGCGATCACCCACCCCCGGGTGCGGGCCCGTACCGCGGAGCTGGCCGCCGCGGCGGCGCCGGACGCGATCGTCGTCAACGACGTACCGCTGCTGGTCGAGGTGGGCCTCGCGCCGACGTACCACCTGGTGGTCGTGGTGCAGACGGCCGTGCCGACCCGACTGGAGCGGCTGGCGCGCGACCGGGGGATGGATCGTGCGGAGGCCGAGCGGAGGATCGCCGCCCAGGCCGACGACGCCCGCCGCCGGGCGGCGGCCGACGTGGTGCTGAGCAACGACGGGAGTCTGACGGCCCTGCACGACGCCGTCGACGCGCTCTGGAATCGGCGGCTGGTGCCCTACGAGGACAACGTGCGCCAGCGGCGGGTGGTCCCGCCAGACCGGGCCGACCTGGCCGGGGCGGACGTGAGTTGGCCGGAGCAGTACGCGCGGCTGGCCGCCCGGATCCGACACGCGCTCGGCTCGGACGCCCTGCGGATCGACCACATCGGTTCGACGGCGGTGCCCGGCCTGGCCGCTCAGAACGTCATCGACGTGCAGGTGACGGTCTCCAGCCTCGCCGACGCCGACGGGTCGCTGGCCGATCGGCTGGCGGGCGCCGGTTTCCCCCGGGTGCCGGGGCAGTGGTGGGATGACCCGCGCCCGGCCGGCAGAGGTCGGTGGGAGAAGCGGCTGCACGGCAGTGCGGACCCGGCCCGCCCGGTTCGTCTGCACGTGCGGCTGGCGGATTCGCCAGGTTGGCGGTATGCGCTGCTGATGCGCGACCACCTGCGTGCCGACCCGGATCAGCGGGCGGCGTACCTGCTGCTCAAGCGGGACCTGGTCGACGCGGCGCCGGAGGCCGGCGATTCCGGTACGGCCCGGAACCCGTGGTTCGACGAGGAGTACCTGCGGGCCGAGCAGTGGGCCGCGCAGACCGACTGGCGGCCCTGAGACACCGGTCAGCGGGCATTGGACCGAGGGGCCGACGGTCGAGGGGCGACGGATCGGGGGTTGGCAGCCAGTCGGGGCACGGCGGCGGGGTACAGATCCAGGTGTGCCCACGCGCCGGCGTCGGTTTGCAACTCCAGCCGGCGGAGCGACCCGTCCCGGTCGATCCAGTAGCGCAGCCGCGCGTCCGCCGGACCCGACTCGATGACGTCCACGGTCCGTCCGGCGGCGATGTCCTCGCGGACCCGCGAGGTCGCGCCCCGGGGGCCGACCGACCCGGCGAGTACTGCGGCGTCGACCAGCAGGCTCAGGTCGTCCCCGCCCGGTCGGGTGTTCCGCCAGCCCCCGGTCGGGGGCGGCAGCGGCGGCCGGTTCGGGGCCTCCGGGCTGCCGCCGCCGACGGCCACCGCCGGCAGGTCCGCCCGGGCCAGGCCGGCGGCGTCGCGTCGCAGCAGGGTCCGGCGATCCGGTACGCCCAGGTCGGCGACAGCGAGGTACGCGGTACGCGCGGTCCAGCTCAACCAGCCGGCGCCCCGCAGGTTCGTGTCCGTACCCATCGGCGCGGTCAGCGTCACCGTGGCACCACCCTGGGCGCGGAGCCGGGCCGGTAGCCGGTCGAGCCGACGCTGCTCGGCGTCGGTCAGCGCCCGGGGCAGGCCGGACCGGCCGCCGAGCGCGTCCACCGGTCGTAGGGTCGGCCGGTCCGCCCGGTTGAAGATCATCGTGACCGGGCCGGCACCGGGCAGCCGGGTCACCAGCTTGTGCAGCCGGGCGTCCTGGTCGAGCCAGTACCGGGTCTCTCCGTCCGGAGCGGGCGTCGCGGCGCTGGGGGCGCCGGTCGCCAGGCTGGTGGCGGCCGGCGCGCCGGTGGGCAGTGGTGCCTGGATGACGTCCAGTGGGCCGGCGGGCAGGGTCTCCCGGGCGATCCAACGCGCCGCGCTGGACGGTGCCGTCCGGGTCGTGGTGTCCGGGCGGTCGGCGGCGAGATCGAGGAGCAGGTCGAGCACCGGTGCCAGGTGCGCCCCGGGCGCCAGCCGGTGCAGCCGCCATCGGTCTGCCGGGGGCACCAGGGGTGGTGCGGCCGGAGTGGGCACCGCCACCGGATCGGGCCGGATCATCAGCACCGGCCCGCCGCGCTGCAACAGCCCGCGTTCGGCGCCCGCGCCCGGCCCGCCGACGTCGAGGTAGAGCAGCGACCGGGACCAGTCCACCCAGCCCACCAGTTCGATCCGGGTGGCGCCGGTGCCGGCCGTGACGCGTACGCCGGCGCGCAGGTCCCGCAGGTTGGTGACCCGCAGCGCGGCCATCCGCTCGCCCTCCGTCACGGTCAGCGGTCGGGCCGGCTCGGGCGGGTCGGGCGCCCAGCTCAACAGCCCGAGCACCAACGCCGTCGCGGAGGTCACCGCCGTCAGCCCGAGCAACAGCAGCACCGTACGACGACGACGGCCGGCCGAGGCGGGGCCGGTGGTGTCGGCGCGGCGGGTGGTCTCGCGGTTCTCCGCGAGGCTCTGCGCGGCGGCGGCCCGGCGGGCGGCGGTGCTCCTGCGGCCGGCGGTGGCTCGGCGTGCGCCGCCGGTGGTCCGGCTGGCCGCCGAGGCGCTGGCGGGGCTCGTGTCGTCCGGCCGGGGCACGGCGGTGCGGGCGGTGTCGGGTGCCGGGGTCGGAGAGGTGTCCACGGAGATGAAACGGGCGGGGAGGCACCGTGGTGACGAGCAGGGGCGCTCGCGGCGGCCGGTCTGCGCCTCGAGCGCGACCACCCGGGTGCGCACGCCGGACGAGCCGGGTGCTGCGACCGCAGTGCCGGGGGTGACCTGCCGTGATGACGGCCTGGCCACCGGCCCGGTCGGCCGCCGCGAGCGGCCTACATGAAGAGGGTAGTCCCGGTGACATGGGCCACACAATGGGAATATTGAAGCCGATCACGTACCTGGCGTGACGGCCGTTCCTGTCGGACCTCCGGCGTACCGTTGATGGCATGGCGCTCGACATTCCCCGGCTCGACAACCGCTTCCAGGTCGTCAGTGACTTCCAGCCGGCCGGCGACCAACCGGCGGCCATCGACGATCTTGAGCGCCGTGTTCGGCGCGGCGACCGCAACACCGTGCTGCTCGGCGCGACCGGCACCGGCAAGAGCGCCACCACGGCGTGGCTGATCGAGCGGCTGCAACGCCCCACCCTGGTGCTCGCCCCGAACAAGACGCTCTGCGCGCAGCTGGCCAAGGAGTTCAGCGAGCTGCTGCCGCACAACGCGGTCGAATACTTCGTGTCGTACTACGACTACTACCAGCCCGAGGCATACATTCCGCAGACCGACACCTACATCGAGAAGGACTCCTCGATCAACGAGGAGGTCGAGCGGCTGCGGCACTCGGCGACGATGTCGCTGCTGACCCGCCGCGACGTGATCGTGGTGGCGACCGTCTCGGCGATCTACGGTCTGGGCACCCCCGAGGAATACCTCAACCGGGCCGTGAAGGTGCAGGTCGGCCAGGATCTCGACCGCGACCAGTTGCTGCGCCGGCTGGTCGACATCCAGTACACCCGCAACGACATGGCCTTCCAGCGGGGCACCTTCCGGGTCCGCGGCGACACGCTGGAGATCATCCCGGCGTACGAGGAGCTGGCGGTCCGCATCGAGATGTTCGGCGACGAGGTGGAGAAGCTCTACTACCTCAACCCGTTGACCGGAGACGTGGTCCGCGAGGTCGACCAGCTGGTGATCTTCCCGGCCACGCACTACGCGGCCGGTCCGGAGCGGATGGAGCGGGCGATCCGCGACATCGAGGTGGAGTTGGCCGAGCGCCTCGCCGAGCTGGAGCGCCAGGGCAAGCTGCTGGAGGCGCAGCGGCTGCGGATGCGCACCACCTACGACATCGAGATGATGCGGCAGGTCGGCTTCTGCTCCGGCATCGAGAACTACTCGATGCACATGGACGGGCGGCTGCCCGGCAGCCCGCCGCACGCCCTGCTCGACTACTTCCCCGACGACTTCCTCACCGTTGTCGACGAGTCGCACGTGACCATCCCGCAGATCGGCGGCATGTACGAGGGCGACGCGTCGCGCAAGCGGATGCTCATCGACCACGGCTTCCGGCTGCCCAGCGCGGCCGACAACCGGCCGCTGCGCTTCGACGAGTTCCTGGAGCGGGTCGGGCAGATGGTCTTCCTCTCCGCGACCCCCGGCACCTGGGAGATGGAGCAGGCCCAGGGCGAGTTCGTCGAGCAGGTGATCCGACCCACCGGCCTGGTCGACCCGGAGGTCGTGATCAAGCCGACCAAGGGTCAGATCGACGACCTGATGCACGAGATCAAGCTGCGGACCGACCGGGACGAGCGGGTGCTGGTCACCACGCTGACCAAGAAGATGGCCGAGGACCTGTCCGACTACCTGCTGGAGAACGGCATCCGGGTGCGCTACCTGCACTCGGAGGTCGACACGTTGCGTCGGGTGGAGCTGCTGCGCGAGCTGCGTAAGGGCGACTACGACGTGCTCGTCGGCATCAACCTGCTCCGCGAGGGTCTGGACCTGCCCGAGGTGTCGCTGGTGGCGATTCTCGACGCCGACAAGGAGGGCTTCCTGCGCAGCGGCCGGTCGCTGATCCAGACCATCGGGCGGGCCGCCCGTAACGTCTCCGGTCAGGTGCACATGTACGCCGACAAGATCACCCCGTCGATGGCGGCGGCGATCGACGAGACCGATCGGCGTCGGGCCAAGCAGATCGCGCACAACGAGGCGCACGGCATCAGCCCGGAGCCGCTGCGTAAGAAGATCCACGACATCCTGGACGACATCTACCGCGAGGCGGAGGACACCGAGAACTCCCGGGTCGGCGGCGCGGTGCGTCAGCTCTCCCGGGGCAAGGCGCCGGTCAAGGAGACCCGCAGCCGGAGCAGCCGGTCCGCCACCACCACCTCCCGGGAGGGGATGGCCCGTGCCGACCTCGCCCAGCTCATTCAGGAGCTCAACGACCAGATGTTGGCCGCCGCCCGGGAGTTGCAGTTCGAGCTGGCGGCCCGGATCCGCGACGAGGTCTCCGACCTGAAGAAGGAGCTGCGCGGCATGGACGCCGCCGGCGTGAAGTGATGGCCACCCGGTCGGCCACGCCCAGCGCTCCGCTCGGGCCCGGTCGACCGGGGCACGCGAAGGGCGGGCACGGTTGACGGCGGTGGCGCAGATCGGCGAGATGGTTCTCGGGCTGCCCGACGCCAGCCTGCGTCCGTTCGTCGACCGGTACGTGGGCTATCGGGAACCGGCGGACGCGCCACTGGTCCGCCGGGAGTCGGCGGGCGTCTTCGTGGTGCTGATCCTGGGCTGGGGCGCTCCGCTGGACGTGACCGACCCGCGCAGCGCGGAGCGTGGCGTCACAGCTGTCGACTCGTTCGTGGCCGGCACCTTCGACAGTTGGTGCACCACCCGCACGGTGGGCGTGGGGGAGGGCATGGAGTTGCTGCTCGCCCCGCTGACCGCCCGCCGGCTCCTCGGTCTGCCGTTGAACGAGCTGACCAATCGGGCCGTCGGCGTCGGGCAGCTTCCGGGCCGTTGGCTGGATCGGCTGCGCGGCCGGCTCGCCGAGGCCCCCGGCTGGCCGGAGCGGTTCGCCCTGCTCGACAGGGTGCTCGCCAACCGGCTGGCGGCGTCCCCGCCGGTGGACCCACGGCTCGACTGGGCGTGGCGGTGGCTTGCCACCAGCGGTGGGCGGGGGAGCGTCGGAGTGCTCGCCGACGAGCTGGGCTGGAGCCGGCGGCACCTCGCGTCCAGGTTCCGGCAGGAGATCGGGCTGCCGCCCAAGATGGCCGCACGGCTGCTGCGTTTCCAGCAGGCTCACGCCGTGTCGACCCGGGTCGGCGCGGCCGGGCGGGCCGTCGACTGGGCCGCGGTGGCGGCGGGCTGCGGCTACTACGACCAGTCCCACCTGATCCGGGACTTCCACCAGTTCGCGGGGGCGACGCCGGCCGCGCTGCTCGCCGCCCGGTGACGATGGCCGGCTGACCCGCGGTCGCGGCGCCGACCCGCTGAGGTCACATTCGTCCAATCCGGATCCGCGCCGCCGCGCACAGAATGGGGTCATGCGAACCGTCTATCCGATCTTCCGTTATCCCGATCCCCGCGCCGCGATCGACTGGCTCGGCTCCGCCTTCGGTTTCCGGGTGCATGCCGTGCATGAGGCGCCGGACGGCACTGTCGCGCACGCCGAGCTGGTCCTCGACACCGGCATGATCATGCTGGGTGGTCGGGCCGACGCCGGGCCCCGTCCGGCCGACGACGCCTGGTCGGTCTACGTGGCCGTTCCGGACGTCGACGCGCACTGCGCCCAGGCCCGCGCGGCCGGGGCCGAGATCACCCGCGAGCCGTTCGACACCGACTACGGCTCCCGCGACTACGCCGCCCGCGACCTGGCCGGCAACGTCTGGTCCTTCGGCACCTACCGGCCCTGAATCCCGCCGCGCCGGCCTGGAGCTCACGGCCAGGCCGGCCCGAACTCACGGCCAGGCGGCCCGAACTCACGGTCCGCCGGCAGCGGCGGCGACCCCGCCCGACCGGGCGGCACGGTAATCAACCGCTTCTGACCTGCGCCCACGGGATGTGCGGGGCGGCCCGGCTGGGCGGCGGCGCCGAGTGCCCTGATTGCGGTGCGCGAGCGAACTATTGCACTGGGTGATCGTCCTGCGTAGTCTCCCTCGGTGGGGAGGCCGGGATGCCGCTGCCAACAAGTCCTGTTATTCGACGTGCACGTCTCGGCGCAGAGCTGCGCCAGCTTCGCCGGCGCGAGTCGCTGACCCTGGAGCAGGTCTGCGACCGGTTGGGCTGGGCCTCGACGTCGAAGCTGTCCCGCATCGAGCTGGGCCAGAGTCGGCCGGACCTCGCCGACGTGCTCGATCTGCTGGATGTCTACAAGGTGCCCACGCCCGCGCGGGAGGCGTTGATCGTCATCGCCCGGGATGCGGCGACCAGCCGAGGCTGGTGGAAGACGCTGGGCGAGATGAGTGAACGCCAGCGCACCTACGCCGAGTTGGAGGCGGGCGCCGCCGACATCGTCGAGTACCAGCCGTCGGTGGTGCCGGGGCTGCTCCAGACGCCGGCGTACGCCCGGGTGCTGGTGGCGGCCGGCGCCCAGCTCACGCCGGAGGTCGATGTGGAGGCCGAGGTGCGCGCCCGGGCACTGCGGCAGGAGGTGCTGCGGCGGGCCTATCCGCCGCGCTACACGGCGGTGCTCGCCGAGGCCGTCTGCGACCAGGGTGACCTGCCGGTGGCGGTCTGGCGTGAACAGTTACGGCATCTGGTCGCCGTCACCGGCCTGCCCCACGTCACGGTGCGGTTGCTGCCACGCGGGGCGGCCGGTGGCGGGTTGCATCCGCTCACGCCGTATTCCTGCTATGCCTTTCCCGACCCGGCGGACCCGCGCACGGTGATGCTGGAGGCGTTGACCACCGACATCCGGTTGGCCACCGTGCTCGACGTCGACCGTTACCAGCGGATGACCGAGGCGCTGCTGGCCGCGGCGCTGTCACCCGAGGAGACGGTCACCGTGCTGGCTCGCCGCGTCGGCGAGTAACCGCCGACGGTGACACGCCGCGCGGCCACCGGGCCCGGCGCCCCCGAGCCCGTCGGGACCGGCGGCCGGCGCGTGCGCCCGGCACGATAACCCTGGGGTACGACAACGTGGCTCAGGCCGGTACGTCGAGGAAGTGTTCGACCACTGGCGGCCCGGCGAAGTGGGGCCCGATCAGCGCCCGCCACTTCTCGAACCGTTCGGTGGCCCGGAAGTTGTCCTCGTGCGCCTCGACCGAGTCCCACTCGACGAGCAGCACGAAGCGGGTCGGTGACTCGATTCCTCGGGTCATCCGCACGGACCGGCAGCCGGTCGCCCCGGCGAGCACCGGGTGACCCTCGGCGTACGCGGCGGCGAAGGCGTCCTCGTGTCCGGGCAGTACATCGATCAGCGCGACCTCAAGCACCATGTCGGACAGCCTCCCACGCCGGTCGGGGCCGACGGTGTCGCGGGGTCTGTTCCGGCGCCGGCGAGCCCCTAATCCAAGAGACCTGACCGCCGATGCCCGTCGATCGGAGACGTGAGTTGACCTCCGGCTGCGACAGGGACCAGATGGCTCCCGTGCGGCACGACCTCGGGCCGCCTCACCCGCCATCGCTGGCAATCTTGGACACTTTCCGTTAGCAGCTAACGGAAACTGTCCAAGATCTACCCTGTCAACCGCCTCAGACAGCGTCGCCGGCACGGTCTTCGACCATCAGACGCACCAACACCTCCGCTCACCGAACCCCTGGAATAGATCATCGAGGATGTCTTCACCCGATGGCCGCACCCGACCTGCACTAGCCTCCTAGGAAGCACTACGCGGTGTGACGGGTCGGGCGGGTGGCCGGCGCCACTGGGTGGCCGGGGTGTGATCACGGGCCGTGGTGGGCAACAATGGTCACCGAGGAGGGGAGTATTCCCCCGCAACGGAGTCGTCAGCACGGTCGATCGCCGGAACCACGGCGTCCCGACCCGGCCCCGTAGGTCGCCGCCCCTTCCCGGGGGCGACGGCGGAAGAGACCTCCGACAGTCACCAGAGTGAGCGACAGTGGCACACCGGCCCGCACGGGGGCGTACGGTGTGCCCGACGCCGCGTGTCTGCCGGAGGAATGAACGTTGGACGTGTCCGGATTGGTGTGGGCGGGGACGCTTGTCGCACTGACTGCGATCCTGCTCGTCGACCTGTTGATCATCGGTCGGCGCCCGCACGAGCCGAGTGCCCGGGAGTCGAGCCTCTGGGTCGCCTTCTACGTCGGTCTTGCCCTGCTCTTCGGTGCTGGCGTCTGGCTGACCTCCGGGGGCAGCGCGGCTGGGCAGTTCTACACCGGCTGGCTGACCGAGTACAGCCTCTCGGTGGACAACCTCTTCGTCTTCGTGATCATCATGGCCCGCTTCGGGGTGCCTCGGCAGTACCAGCAGAAGGTGCTGCTCGTCGGCATCGTGCTGGCGCTGGTGATGCGCGGCGGGTTCATCGCCGCGGGCGCGGCGCTGATCACGCAGTTCTCCTGGGTCTTCTATATCTTCGGCGCGTTTCTGATCTACACGGCGGTGAACCTGGCCCGGCAGGGTGAGCCCGACGAGGGCGAGTTCTCCGAGAACGTGCTGATCCGGTGGAGCCGTAAGGCGCTGCCGATTTCGAAGGACTACGACGGCGCGAAGCTGACCACCCACTCGGCCGGCAAGCGGCTGTTCACCCCGATGCTGATCGTGATGATCGCGATCGGCACCACCGACCTGATCTTCGCCCTGGACTCGATCCCGGCGATCTTCGGCATCACCCAGGAGCCGTACCTGGTCTTCACCGCGAACGTCTTCGCGCTGATGGGCCTTCGTCAGCTCTACTTCCTGCTCGGTGGCCTGCTGGACCGACTGATCTACCTGAGCTACGGCCTGGCCGTCGTGCTCGGCTTCATCGGGGTCAAGCTGGTGCTGGAGGCGCTGGCCGACAACAACCTGCCGTTCATCAACGGCGGCGAGCACGTCGGCTGGGCACCGCACATCCCGATCTGGTTGTCGCTGCTGGTCATCATCGGCACGCTGGGCATCGCCACCGCCGCCAGCCTGATCAAGTCCTCCCGGGACCGGCGTCGCGAGTTGGCCGACGCCCGACGCTGACCGGTCACCGGCCGGGTGCCGACCCGCGCCCGCCCGGTGAAGGGCGTGTTTCGGACGTGCTGGCGGACCGACACTTCCGAAACACGCCTAGACCCGGTGCGCGCCCACCAGCGTCGCGGTCCGGTCGGCCGGCAGTGGCTCCTCGATCACCCGCCGTCGCCGGTAGCAGGCGTGCAGCATGCGGCGCTGGCCGCCGTCGCCCGGCGTGGCGGTGACGATGCCGATGTGGTGGATCTTGCGGCCGGGTCGGGCGAAGAAGTAGAGATCGCCGGGGCGTTCCGCGCCCAACGGCACCGGGGTGGTGGCCACGGCCTGGTCGTCGGCGTCGCGGGGCAGCAGCACCCCGAACCGCCGCCAGGCCAGATGCACCAGCCCCGAGCAGTCGATGCCGTGCGCGGAGAGACCGCCCCAGATGTAGACCACGTCCAGCAGTCGCTGTGCCACAGCGAGCGCCTGCTCGGCGGTCGGCGAGGCGGCCGACGCCGGGACCAGGTGGCCGTCGGGCAGCCAGAGCGGCGTGGCTCGGCCGGGGACGTGCACCGGCCGCCAGTCGTCGTGCGCGGGGCCGGCCGGGACGAGGCGGGTGCCGACGACGACGCCGGGCAGCTCCACCGGCCCGTCCGGGGCGGCGTGCAGGCCGGTGACCGTGGCGTCCACCACCAGCGGATGGTCGGTGCTGGTGTGGGCCGGGTCGGGAACGGCCAACTGCTCGGCGGGGAGCCAGCCCGGGTAGCCGCGCGGGTCCAGCTTGGCGGCCGGCTGTTCGACGGCGACGACCCGGGCCCAGCCGTTGGGGTGTAGCTCGCTGACCAGGACCCGTTCGCCGAGCAGGAGTTGGCTCAGCACGCAGTCGCCGACCTGCTGGTCGGTGTCCAGTCCGGAGACCCAGGTGGGGATGTCGGCGCCGGCGGTCAGCGCCGGGCGGTCGACCGGGCGGACCGCGTCGGGAGAGGTCCACAGCGTCGCCACGGCGACCCGGACGACGGCCTCGCGGCCCGGTTGCAGCTCCACGTCAACCCCCAGATCGTGTCGGCTGTCCAGGGGAAACCCTATGAAAGAAAACGACGGTCATCAACCACGTGCCTGAACTTTTGCTTCAGTGATGCCGGAGATGCCCAGGCCAGGGGCGTTCGGCAGCACCACGTTCGCCCCTTCGTAGCGGATGCCGCCCTGCACCGGTGACCAGGCCAGCCACCAGGCCGCGTCCAGGTCGGAGACCGCCGTGGTGCCGTACGCGGCGACCAGGCTCGCCGCCGCCCCGATACCGACCTGGCTCTCCATCATCGAGCCGACCACCGTGCCGAGCCCGTGCGCGGTGGCCAGGTCGAGGAGGGTACGGGCCGGGTGCAGCCCACCGCACTTGGCCAGCTTGACGTTGACCAGGTCGGCCGCCCGGCGGCGGATCACCTCCACCAGGTCACGGACCCCGAAGACCGACTCGTCGGCAAGGATCGGCACGGACACCCTGTCGCTGACCCAGGCCAGCCCGTCCAGGTCCCAACGGGTCACCGGCTGCTCGACCAGCTCCACGTCGAGGCCCGCGTCCTCGATGCCGCGGATCACCCGGACCGCCTCCCGGGGCGTCCAGCCCTGGTTGGCGTCCAGCCGGATGCGGGTGCCGGGGCCGACGGCCGCCCGTACCGCCCGCACCCGGTCCAGGTCGCTGGCCGCGTCGGTGCCGACCTTCAACTTGAGCACGCCGAAGCCGTCGGCCTGCCGCTGCCGTGCCGCGGCCGCCAGGTCCACCGCGTCGCCCGCCGCCAACGTGACGTCCGTCGGGACCCGCAGCGTGGTGCCCCCGAGCAACCGCACCAGGGGTACGCCCAGCCGCCGGGCGGCCAGGTCGTGCAGGGCGACGTCCACCGCCGCCTTGGCGGCCTCGTTGCCGACCGCCGCGCGCTGCACCTCGGCGCACCGGGCCACCAGGTCGTCCGGGTCGCGGCCGACCAACTGTGGACCGAGCACCTCGTGGACGCACGCCTGTGCGCCGGCGACCGACGCGCCGGTGACCTGCCAGACCTGGGGCGCCTCGCCGAAGCCGGACCGGCCGTCGCTGTCGACGAGTTCGACGACCAGGGTGTCCACCGTGGTGGTACGGCGCAACGCGGTGACGAACGGGGTGTGTAAGGGGGCGGAAACCCGGTGGGTGCGTACCGCCGAGATCGTCATGTGGGGCACCCTATACGGAGTTTCACCTTCGGAGGGGAGGCCGGATGACCGGGCAGGGCTGGGAGCTGGTGGGTGCACCGAACGCGCGTGACCTGGGCGGGCTCGTCGGCGCGGACGGGCGGCGGGTCCGGGTCGGGCAGTTGATCCGTACCCCGGCGCTGGGCCGGCTGACCGACGAGGACCTTCCGGTGCTGGCCAAGCTGGGGCCGGCGTGCGTGCTGGACCTGCGCGACCCCACCGAGATCGCGGTCGCCCCGGAGGACCGGTTCGCCGGTGAGCCACGGGTGGTGCGCCTGCCGGTGCACGACCCGGAGCACCCGGTCTTCACGTACGTCTCGGCGGTGCTGCTCGGTCACGACCTGGACGCGTACGCGGAGCTGGCCCGGCAGGGCACGGCGGGGGCGATGGCGGCGATCTACCGCTGGTTCGTCACGGGTGAGTCGGCGCGGGCCGGGTTCGCCGAGGCGGTGCGGCTGGCGGCCCGGCCGGAGAACCTGCCGCTGCTCTACCACTGCTCCGCCGGCAAGGACCGCACCGGTTGGCTGACCGTCATCCTGTTGACGGCGCTCGGGGTGGACGAGGCGGCGATCCGCGCCGACTACCTGCGCAACAACGAGCTGACCGACAGTCTGCGGGCGGTGATCGTCGAGGCGATGCGACGGCGGAACCCCGAGCTGGACGTCGACGCGGTGCTGCCGGTGCTGGAGGTCCGCGCCGAGTACCTGGACGCCGGTTACGCCGAGGTGCGTCGGGTGCACGGCTCGTTCGACGCGTACCTGCGCGACGGGTTGGCGCTCACCGACGCCGACCTCACGGCGCTGCGGGGGCAGCTGCTGGAGTGACCGGTGCGCTCGGCGGTGTGCTGGCGCGGGCGGCGCGGCCGGTGACGATCAGCGCCTGACCGGCGGCGTAGGTCGCCATCACCAGCACCGGTGCGCCGGGTGGTTGGGCCACCTCGGCCACCCCGGCGGCGATCAGCAGGTCGGAGCCGAGGAACAGCGCGGCACCGAGACCGACCCGCCAACCCTGGGTGGTGGCGGTGCTGGCCATGGCGGCCAGCGCGAGCGCATAGCCGGCCACCGGCACGGCCAGCCCGGCGTCGGTGAGCCCCGCCCACATCCAGGTCAGCGCGACGACGGTCAGCAGCGCGTACCCCAACGGGACGGCGACCAGCGGCGGCCGGCGCAGCGCGGTCGCGGCGCCGTGTCGGGTGAAGGCCGCGAGGTAGCAGAGGTGCGTGCCGAGGAAGCAGGCCATGCCGGCGAGGAACCAACCGGTGCCGTCGAGCATGAGGGCGACGTCGCCGCCGGTGGCGAACGCCAGCCCGGCGAGCAGCAGCCGGTCCGGTCGGGCTCCGCGTTCGGCGCTGGACAGCCAGAGGTACCCGGCCAGCAGCGGCATCAGCAGCGGTTTGGTGAGCAGGAGGGCCAGGCCGCCGCCGGCGGCGTTGGCCAGCAGGTTCGCCGCCGTCACGACGAGGAAGGCGATCAGCACGGTGCGACTGCGGGGCATCGGCGGCTCCGGGGTGGGGGTGCGAGCAGCCTAGCCGTCGCCAGCGGGTGTCGGTCGCCGCGGCGGTCGCGGCGGTGCGGTGCGGTGGTCGCGGCGGTGCGGTCGCCGCGGCGGTGCGGTCAGAGTTGGTGGCGGGCGGCCCAGACCTGCGCGGAGATGTGCGCGATCAGCAGGCAGGCGTCGTCGTCGACCTGGTCGCCGTTGGCCAGGTCGGTGGTGGTGCAGACGGCGATCAGGTACGGCGGGGCGTCGTCGGGCAGCACCACGCCGACGCTGTGGCGCACGCCGTGTACCCAGCCGTTCTTGAGCGCGATGCGGGTGCGCTTTGGCAGGCCGGCGGCCAGGTCATCGCGGTGCTCCTGGGCGAGCAGCACGTCCAGCATGGTGGTGCAGGCGGCCGGCGAGGCGAGGTGGCCGGGGGTGGTGGACCCGGTGGCCAGGGCGCCGAGCAGGGCGGCCAGGTCGGCGGCGGTGACGGTGTTGGTGATGCCGGCCTCGCGGGCGGCGAAGTCCTCGATGCCGCGGCCGGTGATGCTGTTGCGGGCACCGGCGAGCGCCCAGACCTCGGCCACGGCGGGCAGCCCGACGTGGCCGAGAACGAGGTTGGTGGCGAGGTTGCTGGAGCGCACGATCATCCGGTCGGCCAGCCAGCGCAGCGACGCGGTGCCGCCGAGGCGGTCCCAGACCGCGTCGTCGTTGTCGTAGGGCTGCGCGCAGGCGAAGCGGGGCGCGCCGGGCTGGGCGGAGTCGAAGTCGTTGACGACCGGGACCGGGGCGTCCAGGTCCAGGGTGCCGGCCTCGGCGGCGCGGTGCAGCGCGGCGAGCACCGCCACTTTCATGGTGCTCGCCGCGTAGTGGGTGGCGTCCGGGTGACGGGTCCAGGTCGGTGGCGCGTCGAGCCGCCCCACGTACGCGGAGACGGTGCCGGGCACCCGGTCCAGGTGGGCGTCGAGATCATCCCAGGTCATGCCGGTGACCGTAGCGGATCACGGTGGGCGGGCTCGCGTACCCGTGGCGGGAAAGCGGACGGGGGGGGGGGGGGGGGGCGGCGCGGGGCGCCC
>NZ_JBEXHP010000059.1:0-36889 GCF_040607895.1 Micromonospora sp. NPDC005220 | reverse complement strand
TGCAGGCTCGTCGCGATCGAGATCACCGCGGCCCGCTCCGGGAGACCGGCCTTCTTCGTCGCGGCGATGATCGCCTTGACGTTGGCCGTCTGCTCGTCGTTCAGGGTGATCCGGGACTGGTCGCCCTGCGGCTTCGGCGCGGCCGACTGCACCGCGACGGCGGCGGGCTTGGCGTCCACGGCCGGGTTGGCGTGAGCGGCGATCGGACCGGCGAAGACACCACCGGCGAACGCGAGACCAGCAACAGACAGCATGCTCTTACGGAAGATCGTGTTCATGGGGTTTAGCTCCTTCGGGGGTAGGACACCCGACCGCCAAGGGGGAACGGCGGTCACGGGTGCGAGCACCTCGTCCGGCGCTGCACAAAACAAGGAGAAAAAGTCTTCGGGGTGACGCCCACCGGGGGCGTCGGTCGGCGACTTCACGGGCCGGGGGGCTCGTGGCGCCGGGTCCATGTGTAACGACCGGCGGGCCGGGGTCATTCCGGGGTGGCCCATCCACCGGGCACCCTCATCAAGGCGGTGCCCGGGCGGTCGGTCGTGGGGACTGCAACGACCGGGGGGCCGACAGCATTCCGGGCTGGCCCCGTCCACCGGCACCCTCATCAAGGCGGTACCGGGTCGGTCGGTCGTGGGGACTGCAACGATCGGGCGGAGGCTGCCATTCCAACCTGCGCGACCTGCGATCCAACCCCCGTGGGGGCCGGGCGGGTGGGTCGGTGGTGCTGCGATCGTCAGGGTATGTAACGACCCCGGCCCGGCCATGATTCCGACCCACGAGTGCGGCCGGTCATGCCCATAAACACCCCCGACCAGACAAAACACCCACGCCGACCCCGGCGATCGGCGTTGAGTCGGCCCGTCACTTGGGTGATCCACTCGGGTTCACGGAAATCGGGGTATCCCGGACGACCGGACACCCCGACTTCATGAAACCCGAGTCGATCAAGAACCTCTATCACGGCGCTGCGCGACGGATTGTCGCCGAATCGGGCAAAACGCCAACCGATCGCCCCGGGCGAGTGCGAGCCGATCGCCCCACGAACGCCCCGGCGGGCACCCCACGAGACGCCCCGGCGGGCACCTCGGGAAACGCCCCGGCGGGCGCCCCACGAAAACGCCCCGGCGGGCGCTTCGGGAAACGCCCCGGCGGGCGCCCCACGAAAACGCCCCGGCGGGCGCCTCGGAGACGGCCCGGCGGGGCGCCTCACGAAACGCCCCGGCGGGCGCCCCCGTGAAGGCGCCGAACAAAACGCCAGCCGGGCGTACGGGTGTTCCGGGCGACGTGCCGTGCCGTAGGTGCGAACGCGGGACGGGTTGTCGAGGTTGGGTCGACGGCGGACGGGGCCTGAGCCGGTTCGCCGTTGCTCCTGGCTGAACCGGCGGATGCCCTGCTCAGGGCCGGAAAATCGGTTGAGTCGACGGGTTGGTGACGGCAGGCTGAGTTCTCCGCCACCCCACGTCCCGGAGGACTTTCCATGCGCCTGCTCCGTGATCTGTGGGGCACCTCGACCCGTCGTATGACGATCGTGGCCGTCCTGATCGTGCTCGGCGCCGCGGGGCAGGCGGGCGCGTCGGCGCTGGCCGGCGCGGTGCTGGTGCATCGCTCGGCTGGCTTCTTTGCCGTGCTGGCCGCGGCTCTGGTCGCCGTTGTCCTCAGCGACCTCGCGGTGAGTCTGCTGATGGCGGGCCTGACCGCCGACTGGTCCGCGGACGTGCGTCGCCGGCTCTGTCGCGTCGCTCTCGGGCAGGACCTGCCCACTTTGGAGACCACTCCGGTGGGCGAGTTGCTGGATCGGATCGACGGGGACGTCTATCAGGTGGCGTCGGCGATTCGTAACCAGGGCACCCGGCTGGCCCAGGGTCTCTGCGTCGGTCTGTTGTCGATGGTCGTGGCGCTGTTCGCGTGGTGGCCGGCGGGGATCGCGATGCTGCTGCTCACGGTGGTGCTCGCGGTCGGGCTGCGCCGGCCCACGGCGCGGATCGGCCCGGCCCGGATGGCCGAGGAGGAGGCGTGGTCCGACCTGGCCGCCGTGATGGAGGAGGCGGTGCACGGCCAGGACGACGTACGCACCAGTTTGGCTCGGCCGTACGTGCTGCGGTTGTACGCCCGGCGGGCCGCCGCGGTGCTGTCCCGGGGCAGTGTGGTCTGGGTGCTGTCCGCCAAGGTGGCGACGGTGGCCACCGCGACGATCCGGGCCGGCATCGGCGTGGTGGTGCTGGGCGGGGCGTGGGCGTTGGCCACCGATCGGGTCGACGCCGCCCGGCTCACCGCCATCTGGCTGCTCGCCCTGGCCTTCGGGGCGACCGCGGAACACGTCAGCCGGATGGTGCCGGAGATCCAGGAGGCGCTCGGCGCATGGGCTCGGGTGCAGTTGCTCCACAGGGCGCGGCAGGAACCGGTCGGCGGGGCCAGCCCGAGCGAGGGTGACCTGCGCATCCGGGATCTGACCTTCGCGTACGGAGAAAGTGACCGGGGGGCCGCGCTGCGCAGGCTCAGCCTCACCTTCTCCCGTGGCCGCTCGTACGCGTTGATCGGACGGACCGGTTCGGGTAAGTCGACGCTGGCGAAGGTGCTCACCCGGGCGGTCGACGTGCCGCCAGGCACGGTCTTCCTCGGCGGCACCGACCTGTGCGACCTCGACGTCGAGCAGCTGCGCCGCTGGGTGGCGCTGGTGCCGCAGCGCACCGAGATCCTGGCCGGCACGCTCGCCGAGAACGTCGCACTCTTCGACCCGGAGCTGCTCGACGCGGCGGCTCGGGCGCTCGACGAGCTGGGCCTGGCCGGTTGGATCGCCGAGCTGCCGGACGGGTTGACGACCCGGCTGGGTGAGGGCGGGCACGTGCTCTCTGCCGGTCAGGAGCAGTTGGTGGCGTTCGCCCGGATCCTGGTCCGGGAGCCGCACGTGGTGATCCTCGACGAGGCCACCGCGCGGTTGGACCCGGTCACCGAGGCGCGGGTGCAGCGGGCCACCGAACGGCTGCTGCGCGACCGGATCGGCATCGTCATCGCGCACCGACTCTCCTCGGTGCGCCGCTGTGACGAGGTGGTCGTCCTGGCCGACGGCGCGGTGGTCGAGGCCGGTCCGCTGGAGACGTCGACGCGCTTCGCCGAACTGTTGGCGACCAGCCACGCGGCCGCGTACGCCTCGGTGGCGTCGGCCGGTCGCACCGGCGTCGGCACCGACCTGCTGGTCGGCCCCGGTCCGGACGCGTGGCCGAGCGAGCCGACGCCCGCACTGGTCGAGCCGGTCGCGGCGAAGGAGCCGGCCGCCTGGGTCGGGCCGGTCGCGGCGAAGGAGCGGGCCGCACTGGTCGCGCCGACCGAGCAGGCCACATCGGGCGCGGCGGTCGGGCCGACCCGCACCGACCCGCCGCCACTGCCACCGGTGCCGCCGGCCCGGACGCTGCGGGAGATCTTCCGACTCTGCACCAACGATCCCCGGTACGGGGCGGCCGCGATCGTGCTGTTCCTCGGGCTCAGCCTGCTCGGGCTGGACGGCCCGGTGCTGCCCTGGCTCTGGGCGGACCTGGTCGACGGGACGGGCAACCCGTATCTGCCGGCGGTGGGGATCGTCGCCGGGTTGCTGGTCACCCTGCCGCTGCCGTACTACACCCACGTCTGGTTCCCGCAGTGGTGGGTGCGGCAGATGCTGCGGATCGGTCTTCGCCTGGTGCACGGCCAGACCGGGCCGCGCCGGGTCAGCTCACACACCCCGGCCGAGGTGGTGGCGCAGGGTGGGGACACCGAGCGGGTGGTCCAGCTCGCCGACAACGTGCTGGACCAGACCGTCGCGCTGGTGCTCGTGGTCGCCATGACGGCGGTCACCGGCAGCGTCGTACCCGGGCTGTTCTTCCTCGGCACGATGGTCGTCTCCGGTCTGGCCGCGACGCTGTTCGGGCCGAAGCTGGAGCGTGCGGCCCGGGCGACGGTGGCGGCGCGGGCCGCGTTCGCCACGGCACTGGTCTCCGCGCTCTCCGCAGCGCGGACGGTGAAGCTGGCCGGCGCGACCACGGCGGTGCTGCGCCACCTGGCCGGCCTGGACGTGCTGCGCAGCGACCGGCAGCGGCGGGAGATCTCGGTGCAGGTGTGGGCGCGCTCCACACCGTCGATGGCCAGCGGGCTGTTGCCGATCGGCGCCTGGGCGCTGTATCTGAACGGCTCGCTCTCCGCCGGGGCGGTGCTGGTGGCCGTCTCCACCCTGGGCGCGGCCCGCTGGTTCGCCTGGACGACGGCGTCGTTGATCTCGCAGCTGCCCTCGGCGCGGGTCTGGACCCGGCGCACGGCGGCGATGACCGGAGTGAGCGCGTACTCGGCGGGGGTGCCGGAGGTCGACCTGACCGCCGGGACGGCGCCCGCGCCGACCATGCCGCCCCGGCATCCGCTGCGCCGGCTGGAGCTGCGCGGCTTCGGGGTGGTGCACTCCGACGGCACGGTGGCCGTCCGGGACGTGGACCTGACCGTGCAGCGCGGGCAGTTGGTGCTGGTGGTCGGGCCGGTGGGGTCGGGCAAGTCCTCGTTGCTGCGGGCGCTGGCCGGCATCGTGCACCACACCGGCGAGCTGGCCTGGAACGGTGACCCGGTCACCGAGCCGGAGTTGTTCCTGCGTCCCAACCAGGTCGGCTACGTCGGTCAGTTGCCCCGGGTGCTCTCCGGCACGGTGGCGGACAACATCGCCCTCGGGCACCAGGTGGACGCGGCCGGGGCGGTCAGCACCGCCCAGCTCGACCATGACCTGGCCGCCGCCGGTGGTGGGCTGGGCCTGCTCATCGGTCACAAGGGCACCCGGCTCTCCGGCGGGCAGTTGCAGCGGTTGGCGCTGGCCCGGGCGCTGGCCCCGCGTACCGAACTGCTGGTCGCCGACGACGTGTCGTCGGCGCTGGACGTCACCACGGAGCTGGCGCTGTGGCAGGCGTTGCGGGGCCACGGGGTGACAGTGGTCGGCTCGACCGCGAAGCGCGCCGCGTTGGTCCGGGCCGACCACGTGGTGGTGCTGCTCGGTGGCACGGTGGCCGCCCAGGGCAGCTGGCAGGACCTGGAGGGCGACTGGTCGCACCTGGCCGGCTGAGAGTCGCCGGTCGCACCGAGAGGCCGGGAGTCGGGTGGAGGGCTCGGCGTCGCGCGGACGGTCGGGCGGCTGCTCGTGGAGCAGCCACCCGACCGGCCCGGGATCAGGCGGCGCGGGCGTACTGGGCGGGCCCGGTGTACGCGACGCCGAGCTTCGCGGCGGCCCGGCGCGGCCAGTACGGGTCGCGCAGCAACTCCCGGCCCAGCAGCACCAGGTCGGCCTCGCCGCTGGCGACGATCTGCTCGGCGTGCTCGGGCTCCACGATCAGGCCCACCGCGCCGGTCGGCACGCCGGCCTCGCGGCGGATCTGGGCAGCCAGGGGCACCTGGTAGCCGGGGCCGAGCAGCGGGATGCGCTGCTCGGTGCTGACGCCACCGGAGGAAGCGTCGACCAGGTCGACGCCGACGGCGGCCAGCTCACCGGCGAGCACCACGCTGTCGTCGATCGTCCAGCCGCCCTCGACCCAGTCGGTGGCGGAGATCCGGGTGAGCACCGGCACGTCCTCGCCGACCGCGGCACGCACCGCGCGGGCGACCTCCAGGGTGAGTCGCATCCGGGCGGCCCGGTCGCCGCCGTACGAGTCGGTGCGGTGGTTGGTCAGCGGCGAGAGGAACTCGTTGAGCAGGTAGCCGTGCGCGGCGTGGATCTCCACGGCGGCGAAGCCGGCGGCGAGGGCCCGCTCCGCGCCGGCCGCGTACGCCTCGACCACACCGGCGATGCCGGCCTCGTCGAGGCTGGTCGGCGTCCGGTAGTCGGCGGTGAACGGGTCCGAGCCGGGGGCGACGGGCGTCCAGCCGCCCTCGGCGTCCGGCACGCCACCGCGCTCCGGTGCCCAGGGCCGGTACGTGGAGGCCTTGAAGCCGGCGTGCGCGAGCTGAACGGCCGGTACGGCACCGTGGGCGGCGACGAACGCGGTGATCGGCCGCCACGCGTCGACGTGCGCACCGGACCACAGGCCGGTGTCCTGCGGGGTGATCCGACCCTCGGGGAGCACGGCGGTCGCCTCGGTCAGCACCAGCCCGGCGCCGCCGACCGCGCGACTGCCGAGGTGGATCAGGTGCCAGTCGGTGGGCAGCCCGTCCGGGCCGGCCGAGTACTGGCACATCGGTGCCATGGCGATCCGGTTGGGCACTGTGACCCCGCGCAGGGCCAGGGGAGTGAACAGGGAACTCATGAAGTCATCCTCTCGGACACGGCGACGGGCCCCGGGGAGAGGGGCCCGTCGCCGTACTGGTGAACGATCAGGCAGGAACGGGGCTGAGCTCGGGCCGGGAGTCGGCGACCGGCTCCGGCTCGGTCAAATCACGCCGGCCGGCGGACTCGTACGCCTCGCGGTCGAGGGTGCCCTCGCGGGCGGCGACCACGGTCGGCACCAGTGCCTGACCCGCGACGTTGGTGGCGGTGCGGATCATGTCCAGGATCGGGTCGATGGCCAGCAGCAGGCCGGCGCCGGCCAGCGGCAGGCCCAGCGTGCTGAGGGTCAGGGTGAGCATCACGATCGCGCCGGTCAGGCCGGCGGTCGCCGCCGAGCCGACCACCGAGACGAAGGCGATCAGAAGGTAGTCGCCGATGCCGAGGTGCACGCCGAACACCTGGGCCACGAAGATCGCGGCGAGGGCCGGGTAGATGGCGGCGCAGCCGTCCATCTTCGTGGTCGCGCCGAAGGGCACCGCGAACGAGGCGTACTCGCGGGGCACGCCGAGACGCTCGACGGAGCGCTGGGTCACCGGCATGGTGCCCACCGAGGAGCGGGACACGAAGGCCAGCTGGATCGCCGGCCAGGCGCCGGCGAAGAAGCGCAGCGGGTTGAGGCGGCCGGCGAGGATCAGCACCAGCGGGTAGACCACGAACAGCACGATGGCGCAGCCGACGTAGACGGCGGTGGTGAACTTCGCGAGGGGGGCCAGCAGGTCCCAGCCGTACGAGGCGACGGCGTTGCCGATCAGGCCGAGGGTGCCGATCGGGGCGAGCCGGATGACCCACCAGAGCGCCTTCTGGACGATCTCCAGCAGGGAGCGGTTCAGCGCCACGAACGGCTCGGCGGCCTCGCCGACCAGCAGGGCCGCGGCACCGATGACGACGGCGAGGAAGACGATCTGGAGGACGTTGCCCTCGACGAACGCGCCGACCGGGTTGGTGGGCACGATGCCGGTGAGGAAGTCGGTCCACGAGCCGGTGTTCTTCGGCGGCGCGGCGCCACCCAGGTCGAGGGTCACGCCCCTACCCGGGTTGGTGAGCAGGCCGAGGCCGATGCCGATGCTCACCGCGATCAGCGCGGTGATGCCGAACCACAACAGGGTCTTGAGGGCGAGCCGGGCGGCGTTGGCGACGCCGCGCAGGCTGACCACGCTGACCACGATGGCGGTGAAGACCAGCGGCGGCACGGCCAGCTTGAGCAGCTGGATGAAGAGGCTGCCGACGGTGTGCAGGGTGCTGGTGAGCCAGCTCAGGTCGTTGGTGCGGGCCAGGAAGCCCAGCGCGACGCCGAGCACGAGGCCGAGCAGGATCTGCACGGAGAAGGGAATTTTGCGCAGGCTGAAGAGCATGAAGATTGTATCCAATTGTCCGGTCCGATCGGGGTAGGCGCAGGAACGCGGCTAGCCCGGACAGATGCCACTGGCCTGCAGTCGAAGATCGACATACAGGCGGACAGTGAGGCCCCAGACGTTGCTCATCGCTCAGCGACGGTACGCCGATTCCCGCTCATTGCAAGGACTCATCGGCGTGAGGCTCCTTACAGAGGGCCAGCGCGGTGGCGGTGCTCAGGCCCCACAGCACCGCGAGGGCGAGGATCAGCCGCTCCAGCACCCCGACCACCGGACCCCGGCCGATCACCAGCATCGCCAGCCCCACCGTGGCGCCGAGCGGCAGCGCCAGCGCGGCGGCTCCGCCGGCCAGCCGACGCACCATCCGGCCGGCCGGCCCGGAGACGGCGAGCGTGACCATGGCGAAGACCACCGTCGCGGTCGCCGCGATGCTCGCGCCACCGTGCACCAGGTCCGCCGTCGTGGCCCGCTCGAACGGTGGCAGCGGGCAGCCGTCGGAGCAGGTCACCGCCCCGGACACGGCGGTGAACACGGCCCCGGCGGCGAGCAGCGCCGGGGCCGCCGCCCACACCCCGGGGGGCAGCGCCGCGCCGATCAGCAACAACGCGCCGGCAAGGGCCAGGACCCCGATCCGGTACGTCGCGGCGTGGGCGCTGCCGGCGATGCCCGCCTCGCTGACGTACCCGGTGAATCCCGGACCTGGACCGGCGACCACGGCGAACGTCACCGCCACCGCGCCGGCCAGGATGCAGCCGGCTGCGGCGGCCCCGGCGGCCCGGCGGGCGATGTCGCCGCGGGCCCTGGGCAGGGTCGGGTCGGCTGGCCGGGTCGGCTCAGCCACGCCCGTGCGGAGTGAGCCAGCCGGACTCGTCCGGCCCGAGGGGCACGATGCCGCTGGGATTGATCTCCCGGTGCGTGCCGTAGTAGTGCCGCTTGATGTGGTCGAAGTCCACCGTCTCGCCGAAGCCCGGCGTCTGGAACAGGTCCCGGGCGTACGCCCAGAGCACCGGCATCTCGGTCAGCTTGTTGCGGTTGCACTTGAAGTGCCCGTGGTACGCGGTGTCGAAGCGGATCAGTGTGGTGAACAGCCGCACGTCCGCCTCGGTGATCGCGTCACCCATCAGGTAACGCTGCCCGGCCAGCCGCTCGGAGAGCACGTCCAGTCGGGCGAAGAGCGCCCGGAACGCCTCGTCGTACGCCTGCTGGGAGGTGGCGAACCCGCACCGGTAGACGCCGTTGTTCACGTCGGTGTGGATCTCGGCCATCAGCGCGTTCATCTCGGGGCGCAGTTCGACCGGGTACAGATCCGGCGCGTCCGGCGCGTGCAGCCGCCGCCACTCGGTGGAGAAGTCGAGGGTGAGCTGCGGGTAGTCGTTGGTGACCACCCGGCCGGTCAGGGTGTCGACGAGCGCCGGCACGGTCACCCGGCCGATGTAGTCCGGGTCGGTGGCCAGGTACGCCTCGGAGAGGAAGCTCACGCCCAGGACCGGGTCGAAGCCGTCCGGGTCGAGGGCGAACGCCCAGCCCCGCTCGTCCCGGATCGGGTCGACGGTGCCCAGCGAGATCGCGTCGTCCAGCCCGAGCAGGCCGCGCACGATCCTCGCCCGGTGCGCCCACGGGCAGGCGCGGCACCAGATCAGCCGGTAGCGGCCCGCCTCCAGCGGCCAGCGGTCCTGCTCGTCGGGGCCGCCGCCGGGCGGGGAGGTCGAGTGCGGGGTGACCCGACCGGTGAACCGGTTCGGCTGGCGGACGAACGCGCCGCCGCCGCTGGTCTCTGCGCTGAACTGGGCCCGGGCCATGCCGTCAACCTATCCGTTGCCGGCGCGGATATCCTGGCGGCCGGCAGCCCTCGTGACCCGATGGCGTGCCCCACCCCCGCCGTCTGCACCCCTGAGGACTCGCGATGACCGTGGCATACCTGGTGGCCGGTGTCCGCACCCCGATCGGCCGGTACGCGGGCGCGCTGGCCGGCGTACGCCCCGACGACCTGGCCGCGCACGTGATCCGTGAGCTGGTCGCCCGCCACCCGTCGGTGGACTGGGCGCGGGTGGACGACGTCGTGCTCGGCTGCGCCAACCAGGCCGGCGAGGACAACCGCAACGTGGCCCGGATGGCGGCGCTGCTGGCCGGCCTGCCCGAGGAGGTGCCGGGCAGCACTGTCAACCGGCTCTGCGGCTCGGGCCTGGACGCGCTCGCCACCGCCGCCCGGTCCATCGTCGCCGGGGACGCGGAGTTGGTGATCGCCGGCGGGGTGGAGAGCATGAGCCGGGCGCCGTTCGTCATGCCGAAGGCGACGTCGGCGTACTCCCGATCGGCCGAGGTGTACGACACCACACTGGGTTGGCGGTTGGTGAACCCGTTGATGCGCGACGGGTGGGGGGTCGACTCGATGCCGGAGACGGCGGAGAACGTGGCCGCCGAGTACGGCGTCACCCGGGCCGAGCAGGACGCCTTCGCGTACCGCTCACAGCAGCGCGCGGCCAAGGCGCAGGCCGACGGCCGGTTCGCCGAGGAGATCGTGGCGGTGTCCGTGCCGGCCGGTCGTCGGGAGACCCGGCTGGTCGAGGCCGACGAGCACCCCCGGGAGACCACGCTTGCGAAGCTGGCCGCGCTGCCCACCCCGTTCCGCGACGGCGGCACGGTGACCGCCGGCAACTCCTCGGGCGTCAACGACGGCGCGGTCGCGCTGCTGGTGGCCAGCGAGGCGGCGGTTGCTCGGTACGGCCTGACCCCGCTGGCCCGGATCGTCGGTGCGGCGGTCGCCGGTGTGCCGCCTCGGATCATGGGGATCGGCCCGGTGCCGGCCACCCGCAAGCTGCTCGACCGGGTCGGCGTCGAGTTGGGCGCGGTGGACGTGGTGGAGCTGAACGAGGCGTTCGCCGCGCAGTCCGTGGCGGTACTGCGCGAGCTGGGGCTGCCGGTGGACGCCGACCACGTCAACCCGAACGGTGGGGCGATCGCGCTGGGGCACCCGCTCGGTGCCAGCGGCGCGCGGCTGGCGCTGACCGCCGCCCTGGAGTTGCGCCGTCGCGGTGGCCGCCGGGCGCTGGCCACCATGTGCATCGGCGTTGGTCAAGGCATCTCGCTGTTGCTGGAGTCCGCCGCCTAGAGTGGTGCACACCACACGACCCGCGGGTCGGCCGGTGCTCGCGTGTGCCCGCGGCACGCCCATACGCCGGTGCTGTCCCGTGCCGCGGCGATGAACTGGGGAGCACACTGATGCCGGACGGACTGCCTACCGAGATCGATCTGACCAGGCCGAGCGCGGCCCGGGTGTACGACTACTTTCTGGGTGGGGCGCACAACTTCGAGATCGACAGGCAGCTGGCCGAGCAGATCGCCAGCATGACCCCGAATCTCGCCGCCACCATGCGTTCCGGCCGGGAGTTCCTCCGGCGGGCCGTCCGGGTGCTGCTCGACGCCGGCATCGACCAGTTTCTCGACATCGGCTCCGGAATTCCCACCGTGGGCAACGTGCACGAGGTGGCGCAGGGGGTGAACCCCAAGGCCCGCGTGGTGTACGTCGACATCGACCCGGTGGCCGTCGCGCACAGCCGGGAGCTGCTCGCCGGCAACGAGCTGACCGGGGTCATCCACGCCGACCTGCGTGAGCCGGAGCGGATCCTCGCCGAGACCCGACAGCTCGGGCTGATCGACTTCAATCGACCGATGGGCATCCTGCTGGCCGGGGTGGTGCACTTCATTCCGGACGCCGATCGGCCCGAGGCGATCCTGGCCACCCTGCGCGACGCCGCCGCCCCGGGCAGCTTCCTGGTCATCTCGCACTCCACCTTCGAGGACCAGCCGCAGGAGATGCTGGACGCCCAGCGCCTCTCCGCCCGGACCGCCACCGAGATCACGCTGCGTTCCCGCGCACAGGTCACCGGCTTCTTCGGCGACTGGACCGTGCTGGACCCGGGCGTGGTGCACATGCCGCTCTGGCGTCCCGACTCACCGTCCGACGTGGACGAGCACCCGGAGCGGTTCGGCGCCTTCGGGGGCGTCGCCCGGTACGACCAGCCCGTCAGCTGATCCCGTGGCCGCCGTCCCGGACCCGCAGGGGTACGCCGCCGACTGGGCCCGCGCGATGCGCCGTCTCGGTTTCGTGCCGCTCAGCCTGGCCGAGACCGAGCGGCTGATGCTGGTGCACACGATTCGACTGGCCGAGTCGGTACGGGCGGAGCCGTTCAGCGTCCGCCCGGCCGAAGAGGTCGGGCGGGCCCTGGTGGAGTCGCACCTCACCGAGCCGCAGGCTCTGGAGTGGACGTTACAGGCGCTCGGCGCGACGTTCGGGCGGCGGGTGCTGGGCGACGGTGACCGGCCGGCCGACCTCGCCGAACGGATCGCGGCGTTGCAGGGCAGCCTGGCCGCCGGGTTCGCCCGCGCGCTGCGCGACCGCACCTTCCGCCAACAGGAGCGGATCGCCAGGTCGGCCTGGCAGGCGCGGGACGAGGTCGAGCAGGCGCTGCGCGAGAGCGAGGCGCGGTTCCGGGCGGTGTTCACCGGTGCCGCGATCGGGATCGGGATCGCCGACGTGGACGGCCGGATCATCGACGTCAACCAGGCGTTCGCCGACATGCTCGGCTACTCGATCGAGGAGTTGCGCGAGATCAACGTGGCGGCGCTGTTCCACGCCGACGACGCCGCCGGGATGTGGGAGCTCTACCAGGAGCTGATCGAGGGCAAACACGACGCGGCCCGGGTGGAGAAGCGCTACCACCGCAAGGACGGCAGCGTGGTCTGGACGGATCTCGCCGTCTCGCTGATCCGACACGAGGGCCAGCCCCGATTCACCGTCGCGATGATCGAGGACATCACCGAGCGGTACGAACTCCAGCAGCGGCTGCGCTTCCAGGCGTTGCACGACCCGCTGACCGGGCTACCCAACCGGACGTTGTTCTTCGAGACCCTGGGACGGGTGCTCGACACCGCGGGCGACGGGCAGCGGGTCGGGGTGTGCTTCCTCGACCTGGACGGCTTCAAGGCGATCAACGACAGTCTCGGCCACGACCTCGGTGATCGGCTGCTCGTGATGATCGGCCGGCGGCTGGCCGCGTGCGTGGCCGAACACGGCCACCTGGTTGCCCGGATGGGCGGCGACGAGTTCGTGATCCTCGTCGACGGCGGGGACGACACCGACGACCCGGTGGCCGTCGCGGAGGCCGCGCTGGCCGCCGTCGCCGCCCCGGTGCTCGTCGGTGAGCACCAGTTGGCCGTCTCGGCCAGTGTGGGCATCGTGCAGTGCCCCGCCTCGGAGACCACCGCGTCGGAGCTGATGAAGGCCGCGGACACCACGCTCTACTGGGCGAAGGCGGCGGGCCGGGGCCGGTGGGCGGTCTACGACCCCGAACGCGGCGCCCGGGACATCGCCCGCTCGGCGCTGGTCGCCGGGCTGCCCGCCGCGCTGGACCGGGGCGAGTTCGTGCTGCACTACCAGCCGATCGTGTCGCTGCTGGAGGGCACCATGCTCGCGGTGGAGGCACTGGTCCGTTGGGAGCATCCGGAGCTGGGCCTGATCGGTCCGGACCGGTTCATCGGGCTGGCCGAGGAGACCGGCCTGATCGTCCGGCTCGGCGAGTGGGTGCTGCGGCGGGCCTGCGAAGACGCCGAACGGTGGTGGCGGGAGTTCCCCGACGCCCGGCTGGTGGTGAGCGTCAACCTGGCCGCCCGGCAGGCCGACGAGCCGGCCATCGTGGACACGGTGGCCGACGCGTTGCAGACCAGCGGGCTCCCCGCGGAGCTGCTCCAACTGGAGCTGACCGAGAGCGCCGTGATGGGCAGCGCCGGTGAACCCCTGCGCAGCCTGCACCGGCTCGCCGCGCTCGGCGTCCGGCTGGCCGTGGACGACTTCGGCACCGGGTACTCCAACCTGGCGTACCTGCGGCGGTTGCCGATCCACTGCCTGAAGCTCGCCGGCCCGTTCGTCGAGGGCATCCGCGCGGACGGGACCGACGTGGCGGCCGACCACCGCGACGAACGGATCGTCGACGCGCTGGTCCGGTTGGCGCACGCCCTGGAGTTGTGGGTCACGGCCGAGGCGGTGGAGACCGGCGTGCAGGCGGAACGGCTGCGGGCGCTGCGCTGCGACACCGGGCAGGGCCGGTACTTCGGTGCTCCGGCCCCGGCCGACGCGATCACCGCCCGGCTGCGCGGCGACGGGCTGGCGGCGTGAGCCGGTGACCGGGTTTCCGGCCGGTCGGGCGGCGGGTAACGGCGTGAGCGGGCGACCGGCCCGGTCCGGAGGGTGGCGACGGAGGGTGGCGACGTGGACCTGACGGACTCGCAGACGGTGGTGACGGTGGTGGCCGGGCTGGCCATCCTGGCCGGGTTGGCCGGTGTGGTGGTGCCCGGTCTGCCGGCGCTGCCGCTGTGCTGGGGTGGCGTGCTGGTCTGGGCGGTCTTCGGCGGCGCCGGGCTGGGTGGCTGGGCCGTGTTCGCCGCCGCCACCCTGGTCGCCGCGGGCGGCGCCGTGATCAAGTACGCGTGGCCCGGCCGCAACCTGAAGCGCACCGGCGTACCGACGTCCACGCTGCTCGCCGGTGGGGTGCTCGGCATCATCGGGTTCTTCGTGGTGCCGGTCGTCGGCCTGGTGCTCGGCTTCGTCGCCGGAGTGTGGGCCGCCGAACGGCTGCGCCTCGGCAGTAATCAGCTCGCCTGGCCCTCCACCGTGCAGGCCCTGAAGGCCGCCGGCCTGTCGATGCTGGTGGAATTCCTGGCCGGCCTGCTGGTAGCGGCCCTCTGGATAGCCGGCCTCCTCCTGACCTGACCGGCCCGCCCGTCCGCGTTGATCAAGAGGTCTGCGTCAGGGCAGGCCGGAAATCTGACGCAAACTTCTTGATCACGAGGGGGAACGGGGGGGAACGGGGGGCGCGGGGCACTTTTTGGGTACGGCGGGACGCCGTACGTGAGAGAGAGGTGTGCCCCGCGCCACCGTGGTCGGGCGGTCCGAGCGCCCGGGGTGGGCCCTGATCGGGCCTGGTCACCGGTCCAGGATGCGGGTCGGGGCGGCCGGACGGCAACGCAATTAGCCCGACGGCGGTGAGATTCCCACCGACTACGTATTGACCGCCTTGATCGGCTGGGTCGACACTTTGCCCACTCGTACGCGGAACCACCTCAGGGAGGTGTGCAGTGGCCACGACGCCCGTGCCGACCGCCGAGCAACCGATGGACGACGACGCCCGACGGCTCGCTGAACTCGGCTACAAACAGGAGTTGCGCCGCAAGTGGAGTGGCTTCTCCAACTTCGCCATCTCGTTCTCGATCATCTCGATCCTGGCCGGTTGCTTCACCACCTTCGGTCAGGCGTGGAACAACGGCGGGCCGGTCGCCATCTCCTGGGGCTGGCCGCTGATCTCACTGTTCATCCTGATCATCGGCTTCTGCATGGCGGAGCTGGTGTCGGCGTACCCGACCGCCGGCGGGATCTACTGGTGGGCGGCCACCATGGGTCGCCCGGTGCACGGCTGGTTCACCGGCTGGCTGAACCTGATCGGCCTGGTCGCGGTCACCGCCTCGGTCGACTACGGCTGCGCGACGTTCCTCAACCTCACCCTGTCGGCGCTCTTCGACGGCTGGGCCGGGACGCTGCGGCAGGCGTTCATGCTCTTCGTGATCATCCTGGTGCTGCACGGCCTCATCAACATCTACGGGCACCGGATCATCGACGTACTCCAGAACGTCTCGGTCTGGTGGCACGTGGCCGGCGCGGCCGTCGTGGTGGCCATCCTGGTGTTCGTGCCCGACAACCACCAGAGCTTCCAGTTCGTGTTCACCGAGCGGTTCAACAACTCCGGGTTCGGTGACGGGGACATCGGCGGGCTGACGTTCTGGTTCTACGTGCTGCCGCTGGGTTTCCTGCTGACCCAGTACACGATCACCGGCTTCGACGCCTGCGCGCACGTCTCCGAGGAGACCCGGGGCGCCTCGCAGGCGGCGGCCAAGGGGCTCTGGCAGTCGATCTTCTACTCGGCGGTTGGCGGCTGGATCCTGCTGCTGGCCTTCCTGTTCGCGGCCACCGACGTCGAGGCGGTCAACGCCGCCGGCGGCTTCTCCGGCGCCATCTTCGAGTCCGCACTGACTCCGGTCTTCTTCAAGATCGTCATCATCATCTCCACCATCGGCCAGTTCTTCTGCGGCATGAGCTGCGTGACCTCGATGAGCCGGATGGCGTACGCGTTCAGCCGGGACCGGGCCGTACCCGGATGGCGGCTGTGGTCGACTGTCGACCGCAACGGCACCCCGGTCAACGCGATCATCGGCGCCACAGTGGCCGGTCTGGTGCTGACCCTGCCGGCGCTCTACGAGAGCTCCGCCGGCATCCCGATCGCCTTCTACGCGGTGGTCTCCGTCGCGGTGCTCGGGCTCTACCTGTCGTTCCTCATCCCGATCGCCCTGCGCCTGCGGATGGGCGACCGGTTCGTCCCCGGCCCGTGGACGCTCGGCCGCAAGTACAAGCTGCTCGGCTGGATCGCGGTGATCGAGATCGCGATCATCGCCGTCTACTTCGTGCTGCCGATCGTGCCCGCCGGGGTGCCCGGCAACGACGGGTTCACCTGGTCGGCGGTGAACTACGCCCCGCTCGCCGTCGGCGGGGTGCTGCTGGTGGTCGCCGTCTGGTGGTACGCCTCCGCCCGTAAGTGGTTCACCGGCCCGGTCCGTACCGTCGAGCAACCCGCGGCGGCGGCCGACCCGGCGCCGGCCGACGGCCCGGTCTGATCGGCACCCGGCGGGACGGGCGGTGTGGCCGTCCCGCCGGGTTTGCCGCCCGTGCCACCGGGGGCATTGACGGTGATCCGGTTAGCCAGTAGACCTTGGTGATGGAGGCCCGCGAATGAGGAAAGCTCCGCTTACGCTGGAACAACTGCGGGTCGCCGTCGCCGAGGGCGAGATCGACACCGTGGTGCTGGCCCTCGTCGACATGCAGGGCCGCTTGCAGGGCAAACGGTTCCACGCGCCGTTCTTCCTCGACCAGGTGGTGGCCAACGGCAGCGAGGGCTGCAACTACCTGCTCGCCGTTGACGTCGACATGAACACCGTCGACGGGTACGCGATGTCGAGTTGGGAACGCGGCTACGGCGACTTCGCGATGGTGCCGGACTTCGCCACCCTGCGCCGGACGCCCTGGCAGCCCGGCTCCGCGATGCTGTTGGCCGACCTGACCTGGCTGGACGGCTCGGGTGACGTGGTCGCCTCGCCCCGGCAGATCCTGCGCCGGCAGTTGGACCGGCTGGCCGAGCACGGGTTGACCGCGTACGCCGGCACCGAGTTGGAGTTCGTGCTGTTCCGCGACTCGTACGAGGATGCCTGGCGGCGCGGTTACCGCGACCTCACCCCGGCCAACCAGTACAACGTCGACTACTCGCTGCTCGGCACCGCCCGGGTGGAGCCCCTGCTGCGTCGGATCCGCACCGAGATGGCCGGCGCCGGGCTCACGCCGGAGAGCGCCAAGGGCGAGTGCAACCTCGGGCAACACGAGATCGCCTTCCGGTACGACGAGGCGGTGGCCTGCGCGGACCACCACGTGATCTACAAGAACGGCGCCAAGGAGATCGCCGCCCAGGAGGGGATGTCGATCACCTTCATGGCCAAGCCGAACGAGCGGGAGGGCAACTCCTGCCACATCCACTTCTCACTGCGGGACTCGTCCGGCTCGTCGGCGATGCTCGGTGACGGCCCGGCGCACCTGTCGCAGACCGGGCAGCGGGTGCTCGCCGGGCTGCTGGCCACCATGCGGGAGTTCAGCCTGTTCTTCGCCCCGAACATCAACTCCTACAAGCGTTACCAGCCGGGATCGTTCGCCCCGACCGCGCTGCGCTGGGGCGTCGACAACCGCACCTGCGCGCTGCGGGTGGTCGGGCACGGGCAGGGCATGCGGGTGGAGAACCGGGTGCCCGGCGCCGACGTCAACCCGTACCTGGCCATCGCCGGGCTGGTCGCCGGGGCGCTGCACGGCATCGAGCAGGAGTTGGAGCTGGGTGAGGAGTGCACCGGCAACGCGTACGACGACCCGGAGGCCGAGCGGGTCCCCGGCACCCTGCGCGACGCGCTGGCCCTGTGGGAGGCGTCCACGGTGGCCCGCGAGGCCTTCGGCGAGGAGGTGGTGGCCCACTACGCCAACCAGGCGCGGGTCGAGCTGAAGGCCTTCGACGCCGCGGTAACGGACTGGGAGCTGACCCGTGGCTTCGAACGCCTGTGACGCGCCGCCCCGGCACCCTGTCGGGGTCGATCATGGAGTTGTGGTGGGCGGAATGCGGCGTGGCGCGGCTTTCGTGAGGCACCACAACTCCATGATCGACGACGAGGGGTGGAGCGCGTGAGCGTGATTGTTGATCCGGCTTCCGGGGTGGGGTTTCGGGAGGTTCCTGGGGCTTCCCTTGCGGACGTCGACGCGGCGATCGCGCGTGCCGCGAAAGCGTTCGAGACGTGGCGGGTTGTGGGGGCGGGGGACCGGGGGCGGTTGTTGCGGCGGTTCGCTGCCGTCGTCGACGCGCATCTGGACGAGTTGGCAGTGCTGGAGGTGCGCAACTCAGGGCACACCATCGGCAACGCGCGGTGGGAGGCGGGCAACGTCCGCGACGTGCTGGACTACTACGCCGGCGCGCCCGAGCGGCTGACCGGGCGGCAGATCCCGGTGCCCGGCGGGCTGGACGTCACCTTCCACGAGCCACTCGGTGTGGTCGGCGTGATCGTGCCCTGGAACTTCCCGATGCCGATCGCCGCCTGGGGTTTCGTCCCGGCGCTCGCCGCCGGCAACACAGTGGTGCTCAAGCCCGCCGAGCTGACCCCGCTCACCGCGCTGCGCCTGGCCGAGTTGGCCCGCGAGGCGGGCCTGCCCGACGGTGTCTTCACCGTCATCCCGGGCGAGGGTTCGGTGGTGGGGGAGCGGTTCGTCAGCCACCCGGCGGTCCGCAAGATCTGCTTCACCGGCTCCACCGAGGTCGGCACCCGGATCATGGCCGGCTGCGCCGCCCAGGTGAAGCGACTCACCCTGGAGCTGGGCGGCAAGAGCGCGAACATCGTGTTCGCCGACGCCGACCTGGAACGCGCCGCCGCGACCGCGCCGGGCGCGGTCTTCGACAACGCCGGCCAGGACTGCTGCGCACGGTCGCGGATCCTGGTCCAGCGTTCGGTGTACGACAGGTTCCTGGAACTGCTCGAACCGGCGGTACGCGCGGTGCGGGTCGAGGATCCGTCCCGGGACACCGCCGAGATGGGCCCGCTGATCTCGGCCGCCCAACGGGACCGGGTCGCCGGCTACCTCACCGGGGCGACTGTCGCCTTCACCGGATCCTGCCCGGACGGCCCCGGGTTCTGGCACGCGCCCACGGTGCTGCTGGCCGACTCGCCGGCCGACCGGCACTGGCGGGAGGAGATCTTCGGCCCGGTGGTCTCGGTGCTGCCGTTCGACGACGAGGCGGACGCGGTCCGGCTCGCCAACGACACCGAGTACGGCCTTTCCGGCTCGATCTGGACCCGGGACGTGGGTCGGGCCCTGCGCCTGGCCCGCGCCGTCGACTCGGGCAACCTCAGCGTCAACTCGCACTCCTCGGTGCGCTACTGGACCCCGTTCGGCGGGATGAAGCGGTCCGGGCTCGGCCGTGAACTGGGCCCGGACGCGCTGCACTCCTTCACCGACGTCAAGAACGTGTTCATCGCGACAGAGGAGTGAGGCCAGTGCAGGGTCGGTTGCAGGACCGGGTGGCTGTGGTCACCGGAGCGGGCAGCGGCATCGGGTTGGCCACCGTGCGGCGGTTCGCCGCCGAGGGGGCCCGGGTGGTCTGCGTGGACATCGACGCGGCGGCCGGCACGAAGGCCGCCGAGGAGTGCGGCGGCGAGTTCGTGGCCACCGACGTGGCCGACGAGTCGGCGGTACGCGACCTGTTCGACGGGGTGGCCGACCGGCACGGCCGGGTGGACATCGCGTTCAACAACGCCGGCATCTCACCGCCGGACGACGACTCCATCCTGGACACCGGCCTGGACGCGTGGGAGCGGGTGTTGCGGGTCAACACCACGAGCGTCTACCTGTGCTGCAAGTACGCCATCCCGCACATGCGTCGGCAGGGCAAGGGGTCGATCATCAACACGGCCTCGTTCGTGGCGTTGATGGGCGCGGCGACGTCGCAGATCGCGTACACCGCCAGCAAGGGTGGGGTGCTGGCGATGACCCGGGAGCTGGGCGTGCAGTTCGCCCGGGAGGGCATCCGGGTCAACGCGCTCTGCCCCGGCCCGGTGGCCACCCCGTTGCTGCTGGAGCTCTTCGCCGCCGACCCGGAGCGGGCCGCCCGTCGGCTGGTGCACGTGCCGATGGGACGCTTCGGGCAACCGGAGGAGATCGCCGCCGCGGTGGCGTTCCTGGCCAGCGACGACGCCTCGTTCATGACCGCCGCGCAGTTCGTGGTCGACGGTGGTATCACGGGCGCCTACGTCACGCCCCTATGAGCGCGCGGCGGCCGTTGATCGGGGTCAGCGCGTACGTCGAACCCGCCGACTGGGCCACCTGGCGCGGGGTGCGGGCGGTGCTGGTGCCGGAGGCGTACACCCGGGCGGTGGCGGCCGCGGGTGGCCGGGCCGTGGTGCTGCCGCCGGACGACGTGGACGCGGACGTGGTGGCTGTCCTCGACGGGTTGCTGTTGGCCGGCGGCGCGGACGTCGGCCCGGGGCGGTACGGCCAGCCACCCGATCCGCGTACCGAGGACCGGCCGGACCGGGACGCCGGCGAGCTGACCCTGTTGGCCGCCGCGCTCGCCGCCGAACTGCCGGTGCTGGGCGTGTGCCGGGGGATGCAACTGCTCGCGGTCGCGTACGGCGGCGCCCTGCACCAGCACCTGCCCGACGTGGTGGGTCACGAGGCGCACCGGCCGGCACCTGGCGTGTACGGGGCCCACCCGGTGCGGTTCGCCGCGGGGAGCCTGGCCGCCTCGGTGCTGGCGGGGGTCGATGAGGTCAACTCGTACCACCACCAGGCGGTCGCCGACCCGGGCCGGCTCACGGTGACCGGCTGGGCGGAGGACGGCGTGGTCGAGGCGGTGGAGGACCCGGCCCTGCCGTTCGTGCTCGGGGTGCAGTGGCATCCGGAGAACGAGTCGGATCCCCGGCCGATCACGGCGCTGGTGCGGACCGCTGACCAGCGGGTGTGACGGAGATCGCCCCCGCCGGTCGGTGGCGCCGGTGGGAGGATCGACGGATGGGCAAGGTTTATCCGGAGATCGACGGTCGACTGCGTGACTTCATCGCGGCCCAGCCGCTCTTCTTCGTGGCGACCGCGCCGTCCGGTGCCGACGGGCACGTCAACGTGTCACCCAAGGGCATGCGGGGCACCTTCGTGATCCTCGGCCCGCACCGGGTGGCCTACCTCGACTATCACGGCAGCGGGGCGGAGACCATCGCCCACCTGCGGGACAACGGCCGGATCACGCTGATGTTCTGCGCCTTCGACGGTCCGCCGAAGATCGTCCGGTTGCACGGTCGGGGCAGCAGCGTCGCGGTGACCGAGGCCGAGTTCGCCGAGCGGCTCGCCGAGTTTCCGGCGCCGCCCGACGTGCACGCCGTCCGGGCGGTCATCACGGTCGACGTGGAGCGGGTCAGTGGCTCCTGCGGATACGCGGTGCCGTTGATGGACTTCCGGGCCGAACGAGATCTGTTACTCACCTCACACTCCCGTCGCAGCGTCGACGACCTGGTGGTCTACCGGGCCACCAAGAACGCGGCGAGCATCGACGGGCTGCCGGTCTTCTGACTCGTCAGGGCGCTCCGGCTAGCCCCTGTTCGACGCCACCGTCCATCCGCACTGTCCGGTGCCTGCCGGCCCGGGCGCACATAACCAGCGTCCATTGCTCGTGATGCGTTACGTTGCTGTTCCGCTGGGGTACAAGTCGGAGCACGGCGGGTGAAGATCAACGGTCGAGGGGTACGGCCGGAGCGGGAGGCTGCATGAGCTCGGCCCAGGGGGGTGCGGACATCGGGCATGCCGCCCTGTCCGGCCGCGAGACCCCTCCGATGCTGGCGGCCGCGTTCGCGGCCGGCGGTGAGATGGGGGGCCGGCTGGCTTCCTTCGACTGGTCCTCCGGCCCGCTCGGTGCGCCCGGTCAGTGGCCCCCGGCGCTCTCGAACGCGGTCGGGATGATGCTCGCCTCCAGCGCGCCGATCGTCATGTTCTGGGGCGACGAGCAGTTCGCCTTCTACAACGACGCCTACCGGCCGACCATCGGTGCCAAGCATCCGGACGTGATCGGTCAGCCGGCCCGCTCCTACTGGGCCGAGACCTGGGCGGTGCTCGGCCCGCTGCTCGACAGCGTCCGGAGCACCGGACGCTCCTACCGGGGCGAGGACCACCCCTTTCTGCTGAACCGTCACGGCTTTGTCGAGCAGACCTACTTCGACGTCTCGTACGACCCGATCCGAGGTGACGACGGCTCGGTCAGTGGCGTCTACTGCATCGTCAGCGAGACCACCGGGCGGGTGCTCGGCGAGCGCCGGCTGCGCGCGCTGTCCGAGCTGGGTGCCGAGCTGAGTGACATCGGCAGCGCCGCGGAACTGGGCCGGACCGCCGCCGGGGTGCTCGGCCGGCACCGGGCGGACGTGCCGTTCGCCCTGATCTATCTGACCGACGACAGCGGCCAGCTCACCCTGGCCGGTCACACCGGCACCACCCCGCCCGACGCCGATGCCACGGCACGGCTGCTGGCCCGGTTGACCGCCGATGACGCGCCCGCCACGGTCGAGGTGGCCGGCGTGCTCGACGCGTTGCCGGTCGATGCCGCCGACGAGGCCCTCGTGCTGCCGCTCACGGCGACCAACCAGACGGTCGGCGCGCTGGTCGTCGGCGTGGCCCGCCAGCTGCCGCTCAGCGACGACTACCGCGACTTCCTCGACCTGGTCGCCGCGCAGATCTCCAGGGCGGTCGCCGCTCAGCGGGCGTACGAGCAGGAACGGGCCCGGGCCGCCGAGCTGGCCGCGCTGGACCGGGCGAAGACCAACTTCTTCGCCAACGTCAGCCACGAGTTCCGTACCCCGCTGACCCTGGTGCTGGGTCCGCTGGAGGACATGCTGGCCGACCCCGAGCTGCCCGCCACCGAGATCGACCGGCTCACCATGATGCACCGCAACGCGCTGCGCCTGCTCAAGCTGGTCAACACCGTGCTGGACTTCTCCCGGCTGGAGTCCGGTCGGCTCGCCGCCCGCTACCAGCCCACCGACCTCGCCGGTTACACCGCCCGGCTGGCCAGCACCTTCCGCTCGGCCACCGACCGGGCCGGGTTACGACTGGTGGTGGACTGTCCGCCGCTGCCGACACCGGTCTTCGTCGACCGGGACATGTGGGAGAAGATCGTCCTCAACCTGGTGTCGAACGCGCTCAAGTTCACCTTCGACGGCGAGATCCGGGTACGGATCCGGGCCGTGGAAGGCGCGGCCCGGCTGGAGGTGACCGACACCGGCATCGGCATCGTGCCGGACGAGCTGCCGCATGTCTTCGAACGGTTCCACCGGGTGGCCGGGGCGCGGGCACGCACCCACGAGGGCACCGGCATCGGCCTCGCCCTGGTCCGGGAGCTGGTCGAGATGCACGGCGGTGAGGTCGGGTTGACCAGCCAGGTCGACGTGGGCAGCACCTTCACGGTGACCATTCCGTTCGGCTCGGCGCACCTGCCGTCGGACCGGGTGGTGGCGTTCGGCCCGTTGCCCGTGGGTGAGCCCGAGGCGGCCCGGCTCTTCGTGGCGGAGACCGCGCTGTGGGCGGGTGTCGCGTCGGCACCCGAGCTCGACCGTCAGCCGGCCAAGCGCACCTCGGCTGGCCGGATCCTGGTCGTCGACGACAACGCCGACCTGCAAGAGCACGTCAGCCGGCTGCTCTCCCCGACCTGGGACGTGGTCACCGCGAACGACGGGCTCGATGCCCTGTCGCTGGCCCGCGAGGGCGGGTTCGACCTGGTGCTCTCCGACGTGATGATGCCCCGGCTGGACGGGTTCGGGTTGGTCGGCGCGCTGCGCGCGGACCCGCGTACCCGGCATGTGCCGATCGTGCTGCTCTCCGCCCGCGCCGGCTCCGCCGAGGCCGTCGCCGGTCTCGCCGTCGGCGCCGACGACTACCTCACCAAGCCGTTCTCCGCGCAGGAGCTGACCGCCCGGGTACGGGCAAACGTGGAGCTGGGCCAGCTGCGCGGGCAGATCATCCGCCGTCTCCGGGCACTGGCCGACGCGGCGGTGGCGGTGAACACCGCCCGATCCACCGCTGACGTGCTTCAGGTCGCCGCCCGACACGCGCTGAGCCTCGCCGAGGCGGCGCGGGTGGCCGTGACCGCGGCCGAGGCGCGCTTCGAGGCGGACGCCGGCGGCAGCACCGCCGCCGACCCGTCCTTCGTGGCCGAGCTGACCGGCACCGCCGGCAAGCGCCTCGGTGAGCTGCGGGTCTGGCGGGCAACCGGCGACGAGGCGCAGACCGACGACGCCGCGCTGACCCAACTGGCCCGGCTGGTCGGGGTGCGCCTGGAGAACGCCCAGCTCTACGAAGCCGAACACCGCATCGCCACCACTCTGCAGCACAGCCTGCTGCCCCGGTCGCTGCCCCAGCTGCCTGGCGCGGTGATAGCCAGCCGGTACCTGCCCGGCAGCGCCGACGTCGAGGTCGGCGGTGACTGGTACGACGCGATCGTGCTGAACGGCGACGAGCTGGTGCTGGTCATCGGCGACGTGGTCGGTAAGGGCGTCCGGGCCGCCGCGGCGATGGGGCAACTGCGCAACGCGATGCGGGCGTACCTGCTGGAGGGCTTCGATCCGGGTGAGTCGCTGACCCGGCTCAACAGGCTGGTCGGCTCGACCGAGGGCCGGTCCTTCGCGACAGTGGTCTGCCTGCTGTTCAACCCCCGCACCGGTCTGCTGCGGTACGCGAGCGCCGGCCACCCGTCCCCACTGTTGATCACCGGAGGCGCCGTGGCGTTCCTGCACGACCGGGCGCTCGGTCCACCGGTCGGCGCCCTTCCCGACACGACGTACGAGTCGGTCGAGGGCGAGTTGACGGCCGGCACGCGACTGCTGCTCTACACCGACGGGCTGATCGAGGACCGCCAGCTCGGCATCGACGACTCACTGGCCCAGCTCCGCATCGACGCGGCCACCCCGAGTGAGCACGTGGTGGACCTGATCGACGCGGTCGTCGGGCGGGTCACCGGACGGCCGCGCCGCGACGACGTGGCGGTCCTCGCCCTGGAGGCGGCGGAGCTCAACCGTTTCGCGCTGCGGCTACCGGCGGATCCGACCCGGCTCAGCGTGCTGCGCAAGCGGCTGGAGGACTTCCTGGTCGCGCACTCCGTCGGCGAGACCGACCTGTTCGATTTGACCGTCGCCGTCTCCGAGGCAGCGGCAAACGCCATCGAACACCCGATCCATCCCGCCGAGGCCATGATCAGCGTGGAGGTGGCCATCGAGGGTCGGACGGTGACGGCCACGGTGCGCGACAGCGGGCAGTGGCGGGAGTCGACCGGCTCCGGCTTCCGGGGCCGCGGGCTGGCCCTGATCAAAGCGCTGGGCGAGCTGTCGGTACGGCGTACCGATGAGGGCACCGAGGTGACGCTGCGCCGGCAGTTGCAGGACTGACCGCGCGCCCGGCGGCGGCCGGCACGCCTGAGGGCCCGGCTCCGCCGGCCCGCTCGGCCGAGGACCGCGACGCCGGGCCTAGGCCGGGTCGAGCCAGCCCTGCTCGCCGAGGCCGGAGATCTCCAGCACCCGACGGACCTGCCGGGACGGACGAACGGTGAGCGTGCCCGGAAACCGCTGGGCGAGCCGGACCACAGCGTGGATGGCGGCCGAGTCGAAGAAGGTGACAGCGGTCAGGTCGAGAGTGATCTTCGCGGCGGGCTGGCGCAGCGCCGTCTGGAGCATCGTGTCCGCGGTCGCCATGTCGACCTCACCGGCCACCACCACGTGGAGGTGGTCGCCATCGATCTCCGCGCTGGCGGAGAAGACGGGCGGTGCTCCCCCTTGATCCACGCTGACACCATGGCACAGCCGCCCTGGCAGGGCAACAACCTCCACCGGGCGGCCGTGGCGCGGGTCACCAGCGGTCCCGGCGATAGGCTTGCGGCATGACCGTCCGTCCGCCGCTGACACCAGGCACGCTCTCCCCGATGCGACCGGTGCCATCCCAGATCGCCCGACCGGAGTACGTCGGCAAGAAGCGCCCGCAGGAGTGGCGTGGCTCGCACGTGCAGACGCCGGAGACCATCGAAAAGATGCGGATCGCCAGCCGGCTCGCCGCCCAGGCGACCCAGCTCGCCGGTGAGCACTGCAAGCCCGGCGTGACCACCGACGAGATCGACAAGGTGGTGCACGAGTTCCTCTGCGACCACGGCGCGTACCCGTCGACGCTGGGTTACAAGGGCTTCCCCAAGTCCTGCTGCACCAGCCTCAACGAGGTCATCTGCCACGGCATCCCGGACACCACGGTCCTGCAGGACGGCGACATCATCAACGTCGACGTGACCGCGTACATCGGTGGGGTGCACGGTGACACCGATGCCACCTTCTGCGTCGGCGAGGTCAGCGAAGAGGCCCGACTGCTGGTCGAGCGGACCCACGAGGCGATGATGCGCGGCATCCGCGCCGTCGCACCGGGTCGCCAGATCAACGTGGTGGGCCGGGTCATCGAGTCGTACGCCAAGCGGTTCGGCTACGGCGTGGTCCGCGACTTCACCGGCCACGGCATCGGCGAAGCCTTCCACAGCGGCCTCTACGTGCCGCACTACGACAGCCCGCGCCCCACGGACATCATGGAGCCGGGCATGACGTTCACCATCGAGCCGATGATCACCCTCGGCACCTACCAGTACGACATGTGGGACGACGGGTGGACGGTGGTCACCAAGGACCGGAAGTGGACGGCGCAGTTCGAGCACACCATCGTGGTGACCGACGACGGCCACGAGATCCTGACCCTGCCGTGAGCGCGAGGAACGCAGCGAAGCGAAGTCCCGCAGTCGCGAACGAAGGGCAAGCGCCGTGACCGAGACCCCAGCGGCGCTGCGCGAGGCGCACCACGCGGACGTCTCCGGCGGTTGGCTACGCCCAGCCGTCTTCGGCGCGATGGACGGCCTGGTCACCAACATCGCCCTGATCGCCGGCGTCGGCGGCGGCGGGGTGTCACCGCGCAGCATCGTGCTCACCGGCACCGCCGGCCTGGTGGCCGGTGCCATCTCGATGGGGCTCGGCGAGTACACCAGCGTGCGCTCCGCCAACGAGCAGGTCGCCGCCGAGGTGGCCAAGGAGCGACGGGAACTGGAACGGCACCCCGAGGCGGAGGCCCGGGAGCTGGCCGACGCGTGGGTGGCCCGGGGCCTGCCCCGGGACCTCGCCACCCAGGTCGCCGAAGCGGTCCGCCGCGACCCGGAGGAGGCGCTGCGGGTGCACGTCCGCGAGGAGTTGGGCGTCGACCCCGACGACCAGCCCAGCCCGTGGGCCGCGGCGATCTCGTCGTTCCTGTTCTTCTCGATCGGCGCGCTGGTCCCGCTGCTGCCGTACCTGCTCGGCGCCACCGAACTGTGGCTGGCGCTCGCCGTCGGTGGGCTCGGGCTGTTCGCCGCCGGTGCCGTGGTGGCCCGCTTCACCCGCCGTCCCTGGTGGACCAGTGGGCTGCGCCAACTGGTGCTGGGTGCCGCGGCGGCCGGCGCCACCTACCTGATCGGCTCGCTGATCGGCGTACCGGGCGGGCTGTGACACGGCTCAGGTGCTGAGCAGCTCGTCGACAGTGCCATCGACCGCCCGACCACGGGCGGCCAACTCCTCGGCCTGCCGGGCCAGCACCACACCCACCTCGGTCATGTCCGCGCCGGCCAACCCGGTACGCCGCACCGCGTCCCCGGGGTCACGGAAGTAGGTGCGACTCAGCAGACCGGTCACCGTGGCCGCCGCCAGCCGGGCCTCACCGAGCATCAGCAGAGCCTGATCGGTCTCGTACCACTCGGCGAGCCGAGCCGCCCGAGAGTGCGCCGCGCTGCCCCTGTACCACGCCTGCCGGGCTGCGGTGCTGAACTCCGCCGGCCGGGCCCGAGCCAGCCGGCCCAGATGCTCGTCGCGCAGCGTCCGCAACCAACCCGTCGGATCGTGCAACGCCTGCGTGGTGACGTACCGGTCGGCGGTCAGCGGCCAGAGCGGAGAGAGCACCCGGGCCTGGGCCAGATAGTCCTCGGCGGCGGCCACGGTCAGATCGACAAGCACCCCGTCCACCCGCCGGGTCGCCGGCGGCGGCCCGGTCCCCGGTCGGTAGGTGACCACCAGCATGCCCGCCTCGTTGTCCCCGCCGCCGTCGTCGTCACCGTGCGCGAGCGGTCCGTGCACCGCGATCGCGAGCGCGTCGGCCGGGAACCGCCGCCGGACCGCCTGGGCGACCTGCTCCGCGACCGTCCACCGTCGATCGTCGAGGCCCCGGTCGACACCGGCCTGCTCACTCCTCGCGCTCACGGGTCTGCCTTTGTTCGCGGCTGCGGGGCTCGCAACCCCGGCTCACTCCTCGCGCTCACGGAACCACCTCGCCTTGGCTACCGGGCGTCAGCCTAGCCAGCCGCTGGCGGGCCGTCGGACGCGCCGCGCCCGGTCGGAGCCAGCCGGAAGATGTGGATCTCCCGGCCGCCGGCCCGCTGCACGTACGTGCGGTACGCGGGCCACTCGGTGACCAGCAGCTGCCACAACCGGTTCCGTTCGGCGCCGGACGCCCGTTCGGCCCGCACCGCGACCCGCCGGCCCTTCACGTCCACCGCGGCGCTGGGATCGGCGAGCAGGTTCATCGCCCAACCGGGGTGGTGCGTCTGCCCCCAGTTGGAGCCGATCACCACGAACGCGTCGCCGTCGGGCACGTAGAGCAGCGGATTGCTGCGGGGCTGGCCGGAACGGCGGCCGGTCGTGGTGATCACCAGGGACGGGATCAGGCCGAGGGCGACCACCCGGCCCCGGGTGAGGCGACCGACCACCCGATCGGCGGGGACCAACAGACGTGCGACCGCGCCGAACCAACGATGATGACCAACCCGACGGGTGACTTTTCCCAGCGCTGACACGCCGATCAGTCTGCCGGGTGCCCCGCCCCGGCGGCACCCCTGCCCGGTCCCCTTTCGGTCGCCCGGCGGATCAGTCAGTCCAGCCGCCGTTCGATCGGCAGCCGGGCGCGGGTGAACAGGCCCGCCCCGAGCATCGCCACCACCGGCACCAGCACCAGGACCCCGAGCGCGGGCCACGGCACCAGAAAGGGGTACGGGTCGGGAACCGGCCAGTCGCTGGCGTACTGCCGGTTCACCGACACCAGCACGATCGCCGCGGTGCCGAGGCCGGCCACGATGCCGAGCACCGAACCGATACCGGCGATGACCCCGGCCTGGCAGATCGCCAGCACTCGGCGTACCGCGGGGGCCGCGCCGACGGCCGCGAGGGTGGTCAGCTCGGCGCGTCCCTCGGCGGCGGCGAGCGCGGTGGCGATCCCGGCCGCTCCCACCGTGATCAGCCCGGCCGCCGCCGCGAGCAGGAGCAGCAACGGTGAGACGTCGTGTGGCGGGCCGCCGTTCTCCACACTCAGCGAGAGCGTCCCGAAGGGGCGCAGGGCGGCGGCGAACCGTGCCTGTTGCTCCTCGTCGGGCGGGGTCGTGGTGCCGATCACCCAGCCGGCCGGAGCCCAGCTCAGGCCGAGCTGTCGGGCCGCTGCCGAGGACAGCAGCAGACGGGGCGGGCCGGTCGCCCGGGTCAGCGCGTACCCCGGAAGGTCGTGGTCGGTGATCGGCCGGTCCCGGCCGTCCTCCACCTCGCTGACCCGGACGGTGACCAGGCCGTCGTGCAGGTAGCGCGGGTCGGTCACCACCACGCCGCCGGCGCGCAGCACGGCCGTGGCGGCTGCGGTCGTCGCCGGGTCCACGCCGGTGAGCAGGGGGAGCGCGGTCCCGTCGTCGACTCCGGGTTCCACGTAGCCGCCGAAGTAGTCCGCCCCGCGGATCTGGCAGCGGGGGTCGGCGCGGGCCTGCTGGCGCTGCGCCGCCGGGAGTTGAACGCCGGGCTGCCAGGGGCAGGCCTGGGCCAGCGGGAGCACCGGTGCGATGTCGCAGTAGCCGCCGCGCCCCGCCCCGCAGCTCGCTGGCTGCACCAGGGCGACCGCGCCGACCCCGAACTGACTCCGGGCCGCGTCGGTGACCTGGGCCAGGGTGGGCTGCTCTCCCGTTCCGACCGGGTAGACCAGTACGTGGCCGGTCGGCAGCGCCGGCCGGTAGGCGCGCGCGTCGCGGGCGCCGTCGCTGGCCAGGTATCCGCCGAGCGCGACGCTGCTGGCGACAGCGGCCATCACCGCGCAGATGGCCGGGGCCGCGGCGGCCCGGTTGCGGCTGGCGTCGCGCAGCGCGATCCGTGGTGCCAGCGGCAACACGCGGCCGAGCCGGGCCAGCGCCCCGAGCAGCGTGGGCGTGCAGCAGACCAGGCCCAACTCGCCGAGGATCAGCCCGGTGAGGACCACCGCCGGGGAAGTCCGGGTGGCCCCGAACGCCGCCAGCCCCGCCCCGCCAACCACCAGCGTCAGTCCGAGAGCCAACCACCGGCCCTGGGATTTCGCCGGGGTGCGTCGCCCGGCGAGCCCGGCGCTGACGTCCTGCCGAGCGGCCGTCCAGGCCGGTGCCAGGGCGGCGAGCACCCCGGCCAGCACCGCGACGCCGGCGAGGAGCACCAGCGCTGTCGGCCAGCAGCGGTAGCCGCCGAAGCGGGCGCTGAAGACGTACTGCTCCATCAGCGGGCGACCGGCGAACGCCGCGCCGACGCCGACCAGCAGGCCGGCGGCGGCCCCCAGCACACCCAGCACCACACCGTCGGCCAGCACGACCCGGCGAAGCTGGGCGGCGTCCCCGCCCGCCACCGCGACCAGCGCCAGATCCCGCCGGCGCCGACGGACTCCGACGGCAAAGGCCGGCCCGACCAGCAGAACGACCTCCAGCAGCCCGAGGCCGGCGATCAGGACGCCGGTGCTCAGGTCGTTCGGGTTGTCCCCCACGACCGACCCGAGCCAGGTCCGGTCCGCTCCGGGCGGCGAGCCGAACCCGTGTCGCGCGGTGACCACCACCCCACTGTCGTTGAGTCGGGACACCATCTCGGTGTCGACGGTGCCCGGCACGTCCGCCAGCCAGACACCGTCCGGCTCCGGGCTGGTCGCCGGCACGGCCCCCGGGTGCAGCGCCACGACCGGCCCGAGGTCGTCGGGAAACTCGACCACACCCACCACGGTGTACGCCCTGCTCCCGTCGGCGGCGGCCACGGCGCGGCCGAGGCGCAGGTCCAGGCGACGCATCGCCGCCGGACTGACCGCGACCTCGCCGGGCTGCTGCGGCGCCCGGCCGGCCCGGAACCGCACCAGCCCGCGGGCCAGCGGGTCGGTGAGGTCCAGCGCCCGACCGTTCACCACCTCGTCGCGGTGCGGGCCGCGCAGGGTCAGCGGGACATGCGGACGGACCTCGGTTACCCGGCTGCCCGGTCCGAGCAGTGCGGACACCTCAGCCGAGGTCACCGTCGAGGGGATCTCGCCTTCACGGGTGTACCAGCCTTCACCCCACTCGTCCTGCTCCACCGGGGCGTTGGCGATCCACTGCAACTGGGCGTCGGCCACCCCGAGCCGGCGGTCGATCCGTTCCTGTGGGGTCAGCTCGGCCATGTCGTAGCTCGCCGCCAGGAAGGCCAGCGCCGCCACCGGCATCGCGATCATCGCGAGCACCAGGACGGTCCGCCGCCGGGACCGGCGTGACTCCCGCCGGGCGATCCGCAGCGCCGCCCGCCAGGAGCCGGTCAGCTCGGCGAACCGCCGTCGGCCGACCGGGGCGACCGGTCGCGGTGTTTCGCTGTCGGCCCGCTCGGGGGGCGGCTTCGGACGGCGGAGGCTCACCTGTCGCTGCCGGACAGCAACTGCTCGACACTGCCCAGCGGTGCCGTCGTGTCGACCAAAACGCCGTCGCGGAGGAACACCACCCGGTCGGCCCAGCCGGCGTGCCGCGCCTCGTGGGTGACGAGCACTCCGGCGGCGCCCGCGTCGATCCGGCGGCGCAGCAGGTGCAGCACCGCCTCACCGGTCTGGGAGTCCAACGCCCCGGTGGGCTCGTCGGCGAGCACCAGCCGGCGTTCGCCCACCAGCGCGCGGGCGATGGCCACCCGCTGCTGCTGCCCGCCGGAGAGCTGGTCCGGGAAGCGGTCCCCGAACGCGGGCAGGCCCACCTCGGTGAGCGCGGCCATGGCCAGTGCGCGGGCCCGACGTCCGCTGGTCCCGTCGAGTTCCAACGGGAGCGCCACGTTCTCCAGGGCGCTCAGACTGCCCAGCAGGTTGAGCTGCTGGAAGATGTAGCCGATCCGGCGGCGGCGCAGCTGGGCCAGCCCGCGGCGGTCCAGTGCACCCAGCGGTTGTCCCTCGACCCGGACCTCGCCGCCGGTCGGGCGGTCCAACCCTCCGGCGAGTGCCAGCAGTGTCGATTTGCCGGAGCCGGACGGCCCCATCACGGCGACCAACTCGCCGGGCCGGACGACCAGGCTGACGCCGCGCAGCGCGTGCACCGCCGCCGGCCCGGCGCCGTGGGTGCGGTGGACGGCGCGTAGCTCCAGCACCGCGTCGCCCGACCCGCTCACCGTCGTGCCTCCTCGCCGGCCCATCGAGCCGCGTCCCGCGCGTCGGCGTCACCGGGCGGGGGAGCGGGGGGTGGCGGGCCGCTGGGCTGGTGCCGGACCAGACTGGTCTCGCAGTGGTCCAGCCAGCGCACCTCGGCCTCCGCCTGGAACACCATCGAGTCCAGCACCAGGCGCCAGGGGAGATCCTCCGGCCGGTTGCTGCCGTACTTCAACCGGGTCAACTCCTGCAGGGCCCGCATCGTCGCGCTGCGTTGGGCCTGCACCACCGACCGGACGTCGACCCCGGGGGTGGTGAGCGCCAGCGCCAGCTTGATCGCCAGCTCGTCGCGGGGTCGGTCGGTACGGCTGATCGGGGTGGCGAACCACAGCGCCAGATCCGCCCGGCCGGCGTCGGTGATCTCGTACGGGCGCTGCCCGGCCTCGCTCTCCGGCAGCGGGCGCACCAGACCGTCCCGCTCCAACCGGGACAGCGTGGTGTAGACCTGCCCGATGTTCAGCGGCCAGGTCGAGCCGGTCGACTCCTCGAATGCGGCGCGCAGCTGGTAGCCGTACATCTGGCCGCGTTCGAGCAGGGCGAGCAACCCGTGACGGATGGACATGGCACCGGAGTATGCATACCTGGTATGCGTACCGCAACCGGAGCGGACCGGTTCAGGCGGGCCGACCGGGAAACGGGACAGTCAACGGGGTCAGCCCGGCTGTCTTCCGCCACCGGGTGGCCCGCACGGCGTACTCGACCAGGGCGGCCAGCGCCTGGTCCCGGTCGGCGCCGGTGGTGGACGCCAGCGCGGCCCGCCAGTGTGCGGCGGTGCGCTCCTCCACCTCGGCGGCGAGCCGCAGGGCGCTGGCCGAGTCGGTGACCGGGAACGGCAGGGCGTACCCGGCGCGGTCCGGCGGGACGACGCCTCCGGCAGTGGTGATCTGCACCACCAGCGCGTCGCGTCGACGTCGATGCGCGGCCTCCGCCTGGCGTGCCGCGTCCCGCGCCGCTCCGCTGAGCCGGACGCCGATCCGTCCGTAGGCGTAGATGGCCGCGTACTCGGCGGACAGGGCGGAGGCGAGCGCCTCCCCGGCTGACGGCTGCCTCACTTCAGTGCCTCCTGGTGTGTTGCCCGGGCGGCGACGATCGACCCGAGCAGCGCCGCCCGTTCCGCGGGCGCCGCGGCGCAGGCGGCGGTGGCGGACTGCTGGGCGGTCTTCTCCAGGGCCCGCAGGGCGGCGCGCGCGTCGTCCGGATCGGCCGCAGGGGCGGTGGTCGGGGCGGCCGAGGCGGCTGACGGCACTGTCACGCCGATCACCCGGGCCAGCTCGGTGGCGTGCGCGGTGTGCGTCTCGGCGATCGGGTTGAGCCGGTCGGCCAGTTCGGGATGCGCGGTCGCGCTGGCCCGGTAGGCGGCGGCCAGCGCGAGTGACTCGTCCACCATCGGCCGCAGCGGGTCGGGCGGTGGAGCTGGTTGGTCGTCGCGGTCGAAAAGATCACAGCCGGTCAGCGGCGTCACGGTGCCGCCGAGCACCAGCAGTGCCCCGGCACTCAGGAGCTTTCGCCGGGAATGTCCGGTTGCCTGGTCGCGCTGTGTCGTTCTGCCGATCCCCACCGGCCAAGTCAACACCATGCGCGCCGGTCCGGGGGTCACCCGCGTCGGTGCGCCGCCCGGTCCGCTGCCGGGCAGGCGCGTTACGCTCTGCGCAACCACCGGCGTGTCCACTCCGGTGGCGTGCCGGCATGGCGGGACGACCGGTCCCCGTCGACCAGGGAGAGGGTGCGGAGATGACGCAGCGTGGCCGTGCCACCAGGCCGACGGGTCGACCCCGCGATGCCGCGGGTCCCCGCGGCGGTGACCTCGCCGCGCGGCGGACCCGACTGCGGGCCGTGATCGAGCCGGTGGTCAACGACGCCGGCTACGACCTGGAGGACCTGTCGGTTTCCCGGGCCGGCCGCCGGCACGTGGTGCGGGTGATGGTGGACACCGACGGCGGGATCGACCTGGACGCCGTCGCGGACGTCTCCCGCGCGGTCTCGGCCGCGCTGGACGCCGCAGAGGAGACCGGTGGCGACATCGTCGCCGGCGAGTACCAGCTTGAAGTCAGCTCGCCCGGCGTCGACCGGCCGCTCACCCTGCCCCGCCACTGGCGGCGCAACGTGGGCCGACTGGTCAAGGTCACCATCCGGGGCGCGGCCGCGCTGCCCGGCCAGCGTGGCGAGCAGCCCGCCGGTGACCGTCAGCTGACCGGCCGGGTGGTCGCGGCCGACGACGAGGGCGTGCACCTGGAGACCGACGACGGCCGCGCCGCCTGGGCGTACGCCCAGCTGGGCCCCGGCCGCGTGCAGGTCGAGTTCACCCGGCTCGCCGAGCTCGGTGAGCCGGACGACGAGTTCGACGACGCGGACGATTCCGACGAGATCGACGATTCAGACGACATCGACGACGAAGATGATGTGGAGGACGAGGAGAGGTGAACATCGACCTCGCGGCGCTGCGCGCACTCGAGCGCGAGCGGGAGATCCCGTTCGACACGATCCTCGCGGCGATCGAGACCGCGTTGCTGACCGCCTACCGGCACACCGACGGGGCCGAACCGCACGCCCGGGTGGAGATCGACCGCAAGTCCGGCGCCGCCCTGGTGTACGCGCAGGAGATGGACGAGGACGGCAGCCTGGTTCGGGAGTGGGACGACACCCCGCACGACTTCGGCCGGATCGCCGCCATGACCGCCAAGCAGGTGATCCTGCAGCGGTTGCGGGAGGCCACCGACGAGGTGCACTTCGGTGAGTACGTGGGCCGCGAGGGCGACCTGGTCACCGGCGTGGTGCAGGCGCACGAGACGCGTACCGAGAAGGGCATCGTCAGCGTCGACCTGGGCAAGCTGGAGGGCGTGCTGCCGCAGTCCGAGCAGGTGCCCGGCGAGCGGTACGCGCACGGCGAGCGGGTTCGCTGTGTGGTGGTGCACGTGGCCAAGGGCATGCGTGGGCCGCAGATCACCCTGTCCCGGTCGCACCCGGCTCTGGTCAAGAAGCTGTTCGCCCTGGAGGTGCCGGAGATCGCCGACGGCACCGTGGAGATCGGCGCGATCGCCCGTGAGGCGGGCCATCGCACGAAGATCGCCGTCCGCTCCACCACCCCCGGGGTGAACGCCAAGGGCGCCTGCATCGGCCCGATGGGTCAGCGGGTGCGTGCCGTGATGAGCGAGCTGCACGGTGAGAAGATTGACATCATCGACTGGTCGGACGACCCGGCCACCTTCGTCGGCAACGCTCTGTCGCCGGCCAAGGCGCTACGGGTCGAGGTGGTCGACCTGGCCGGTCGGGCCGCCCGGGTGACCGTTCCCGACTTCCAGCTCTCGCTGGCGATCGGGCGGGAGGGGCAGAATGCCCGACTCGCGGCACGATTGACCGGTTGGCGGATCGACATTCGCTCCGACGCGGAGCAGACCGCACCGGCGGCGCGTGGGGTAACTGATCACGTGCGGGAGCCGGGCGGCGCGATCTCGGGCAGCTAGGGGTAGACTTCCTCCAGTGGTACGACGCGCGCAGCCGGAGCGCACCTGTGTGGGTTGCCGGCAACGTGCGCCGGCCAGCGAATTGCTGCGGATCGTCGCGGTCAGGGACGAGGCTGGTCACAGCCTCCGGCCTGATCCGCTCCGCAGGCTGCCGGGTCGGGGGGCGAACATGCACCCGGATCCGGCCTGCTTCGCGCTGGCGGTGCGGCGCCGCGCCTTCGGGCGTGCGCTGCGCAGCACCGAGGTCCTTGACCACGGTGTGCTGGCGGAGCACGTCGATGCGCCAACCACTACGTCCGGTCAGCCCGACCGGGCGAGGGTCGCTAGCAGGGTAGGACGACCGACATGAGCACACGATGAAGTCCCTGAAATGACCAGGCTTCAAGTGCACGAGTGAGGTCGCTGCGGGTGCTGCCCGCACGACCTCGGAGTGAGGAGTGCAGTGGCAGGCAAGGCCCGCGTACACGAGCTTGCAAAAGAGCTCGGGGTCGAGAGTAAGACCGTTCTCGCCAAGCTGAAGGAAATGGGCGAGTTCGTGAAGTCCGCGTCCAGCACCGTCGAGGCGCCCGTCGCACGGCGGCTGCGTAACGCATTCGTCGCGTCCGCCGGTGCTCCGGCTCCGGCCGCCGCTCCGTCGGCGCCCGCGTCGACGCCGGCTTCAAACCCGACCCCGACGCCAACCCCCACCCCGGGCGCGCCCCGGGTCTCGGCCAAGCCGATGCCGCCGCGGCGGCCGGCCGCGCCGGCACCCGGTCCGAAGCCCAAGGGTCCGGTTCCCGGTGCGCCGCAGTCGGCGGCCCCGGTCGCCAAGCCGGCGAGTGCCCACGACATCGAGGTGGCGGCCGCGGAGGCGCGTGCCGCCGCGCTGAAGGCTGAGCAGGAGGCCGCGGTCAAGGCCGCGCAGGCCGCCCGCCAGCAGCAGCGGGACAACCCCGTTCGCCGGGAGCCTCCGGCCGACGGCGGTAACCGTCCCGGCCCTCGGCCGGGTCCTGCGGCGATGCCGCCCCGTCCCGGTTCGCCGGCAGCTCGTCCGAGCACGCCGGCTCCCGGTCCGGGTGCCCGGCCGGGCGGTCGTCCGCCGGCGCGAGGTGCCGGTAACAACCCGTTCGGCATCCAGGGTGGCCAGCAGCAGCGGCCCCCGGCCGCCGGTGCGGGT
>NZ_JBEXHP010000058.1:0-37062 GCF_040607895.1 Micromonospora sp. NPDC005220 | reverse complement strand
CCGCGCTTCGGGCTCCGCGCTTCGCGCCCCGCGCTTCGCGCCCCGCGCTTCGCGCCCCGCGCTTCGCGCCCCGGGCTCCGCGCCAAGATCGTGCTCGAACCAGGATGTAGTGGCCTCATCGACGGGCCGATGCCACTACATCCTGGATATTGCACGATCTTGAGATTGGGCGCCCTCGCGGAGGGCATCTGCGGTCTCCCGAGCGGGCAATCCTCGGCGGCGCTCAGGGCTCCCCTTCTTGATCCACTCGGATTCCTTGAAGGCGCGGTATCCCGGGCGTCGGGATACCGCGCCTTCCGTGAACCCGAGTTGATCACGCTTCGTCTCGACCGCCGCGGCGCAAACGGACTCCACAGTGACGGCCAATGGAGCGCAGCGGGCACGACCAAGAAGGGTGTGAGAACGGCCTTGTCGGGTCGAAACGGTCATGGTCGGTGGTCGGGAGTGTGGGCCAGAGTGGCACCGGCTCGCCAGCTCCGTGCGTTCCCATGCGCCGCCTCGCGTTGATCATGAAGTTATTGTCGGGGTGCGAGATGGATGGCGATAACTTCATGATCAACGGTGTGGGGTGCGAAACGGGGGGCGAGCAAAGGTGCAATTGGCGCGGCGAGTCGGGACCTATGGGCTGTTGCGGGACTCGGGCCGGATCCTGGTGGTTCGGGACGGGGTAGAGGGCGAGTTTCCGGGGCTCTGGCGGTTGCCGGGCGGCGCCGTCGGGCATGCCGAGGATCCGGAGCGCGCAGTGGTCCGCGAGGTCGCCGAACAGGTCGGGCTGACGGTAACGGTGACTCGACTGTTCGCGGTGGTCGCCGATGTGGCCACTTCTCCGGAGGGCAAGGTCTCGCTGCACACCGACCGACTGTTGTTCGAGCTCAGCACGCCCCACGGCGCTCTGTCCGAGGGCGTCCGGCCCGAAGGCGTGGGACCCCAAGGCGTGCGGCTTGAGGCCGGGGCTGGTCTGGTTGATCAATCTCGCTGGCTTTCGCTGGCGGAGGTGGCGCAGTTGCCGCTGACTCCGTTCACCGCCGAGGCGCTCGGCCTGCCGGTCACCCCACTGCCGCCCGGGACGCACCGGATGCGGGACCCGTTCCCGCCGCCGCACCCCGACCGCCGGCTGCGCTTCGGGGCGTACGGGCTGGTCACCGACCCTGCTGGGCGGATCCTGCTCACGCAGATCGCGGAGGGCTATCCGGGGGCCGGCCTGTGGCATCTGCCCGGCGGTGGCACGGATCACGGTGAGCAGCCGGCCACCGGGTTGCTGCGGGAGTTGGTCGAGGAGGGCGGGCAGGTGGGCCGAGTGGTGGAGCTCGTCGGCGTCAACAACCTGCACAATCCCGCCGCACTGGGCCCGGAAGGTCGGCCGCTGGACTGGCATGGCGTACGGGTGATCTATCGGGTGCTGGTGGACGTACCTACTGATGCAGTGGTCACCGAGTCCGCCGGCGGGTCGACGGCGCGGGCGGGGTGGTTCACCCGGGCCGAGGCGGTTGACCTGCCGTTGAGCGACATCGCTGTCGAAGCAATCGGACAGAGTGGCCGATAGCACCCCGCTCAGTGAGCCGAGATGGTGACCCTCCGGTACAGTCAAAGGCGGGAATGGTGGAGGAAACGGGCGATGAGGCCCGGGATGGGAACAAGCGAGCGGTTCGAGCGGTTTAAGCCAGATATAAGTACCGCCGGCAGCTATCGCCAAGCCATGTTCCCCTATGCGATGGTGTACTCCGCAAAACGGCTGCCGGGCCATGCAAGGTCCGGCACGAGACAGCCGGACACCCGCCACTTGGCGGCCCGCAGATCCGGTGATGGAGGAAACGTGCCGAGAGCCCCATGGCGCCGGCGTCGTACTACTGACAGTCCGCGCCCCGCAGGGCGTCGCTGGGCGGGCCGGTTGCGCCGCAGCAGCACGTTCGCCCGCCAGGTGCTGTTGGTCCGGGTCGGTCGCCGCGACGGCGACCTGCACCCGACCGAGCACCGGTACGCCGACCGGCAGCGCCGTCGCTACGGACTGGACCGGCTCAGCCGGCCGACACTGGGCGTGGACCCGACACTGGGCCTGGACCGGGCGGACATCGAGGCCGTCATGCCGGTCAGCCCGGCGATGCCGCCGATGGCGCAGGCCGACGAGATTCGGCCGATCCCGCTGCTCCCCGGCGAGCGCACCATGGCGCGCCGGTTGAAGTTTGGCCTGGTCAACGCCTGCACGCTGGCCAGCCTGATGCTCGGCATGCTGGCCATCTTCCTGGCCATGCAGGGCGAGGTGCGCATGGCCGCGTTCTGCCTGATCGCCTGCGTCGGCTTCGACGGCCTGGACGGCGCGCTGGCCCGACGGCTCGGTGTGGCCAGCCCGTTCGGCGCGCAGATGGACTCACTGGCCGACATGTGCTCGTTCGGTCTCGCCGCGCCGGTCGTGGTCTACGCCTCGCTCGCCGGCTCCGTCTCCACGGCCGCGGCGGCGGTGGCGTGCGCGCTGGTCGCGGCGTGCGCTGCGATCCGACTGGCCCGTTTCAACGTCTCGCCGAAGGACGGCCGGTTCTTCTGCGGTGTACCCACCACCATGGCGGCCGCGGTGCTCGCCGTGACCGTGGCGATCGGCCTGCCGGTGCCCGGTGCCGTGCTGGTCGCTGGGGTGGCGCTGCTGGCCTTCGCGATGGTCTCCAGCTTCCCGTACGCCAAGCTCGCCCGGCTGGTGAAGCTGCCGCCGTGGCTCTGGTTGGCCCCGGTGATCGGCGCCCTGGTCGACATCCGGCTCACGTTCGCCCTGATCGTGGTGGGCTACCTGGTCAGCGGGCCGGTTCTCTGGCTGCGGCAGCGTCGTACCGTCTGATCTGAGCACACAGAACGGGGCGCCGCGGACAGCGGCGCCCCGTTCGTCGTTCGCGGGTCAGCGCCAGCGGGCGATGACCGTGGACCCGCCGACCACCTTGTCGCCCGGCCCGACCAGCGGGTCCGTAGCCTCGGCGGGCAGGTAGACGTCGGTCCGCGAGCCGAACCGGATCAGCCCGAAACGCTCGCCCCTGGCCAGCAGTGCGCCGATCGGCGCGCGCTGCACGATCCGGCGGGCGATCAGCCCGGTGCGCTGCGCGACCACCACCGTGCCGCGGGCGGTGTCCAGCACGGTGTACGCGGCGACGTTGTGCTCGGCGTCCGGCTTCATCGCGTTGACGAAGCCGCCGTCGGCGACGAAGTAGTCAACCACCTTGCCGGCGACCGGGGCGCGGTTGACGTGCACGTCCAGCACCGACAGGAACACCGCGATCCGCAGCCACTCGCCGTCGCCGAAGCGCTCGTCGTGCAGCCGCTGCACCGACAGGACCTTTCCGTCCGCGCTGGCGACCACGGCGCTCGGGTCCTCCGGCACGTCCCGCTCGGGATCCCGGAAGAACGCGGCGACCGGCCCGGCGGCCAGTGCCGGCAGCAGCCACAGCTTGGACGACGGGCGCGCCGCTCGGGCCAGTGCCGCGAGGCCCAGCGCGATGCCCGCGGCCGCCACGCCGTTGGAGTCGATGTGCATGCCCCGGGTCAGCGGCACACTCGACGGCCGGTACGCGGGGGCCAGGCTGTCGGCCGTGGCCGGGCTGGCCGGGGTGAAACGCAGTCGGTAGACCCGCACGGGCGGCGAGTTGCGCAGCACCAGGTCGGCGCCGACGCCGTAGAGGGCGTCCTGTCGGGCCAGCTCGGCGGCGGCGCCTTCGGTCCGACCGGGCGTGGCGACGGTCGCGACGCTCAGCACCGCCCCGTCGGTCAGGTACTTGGCCAACCCCTCGATGCCGCTGCGGGTCGCCTCGGCGGTACCGGCGAACACCTCACCGGCGATGACGACCCCGGCGGCCTCGGCTTCGGCCAGCGAGTCGACGACGTTCACCCGGTCGGCGACCCAGCGGCCCTGGGCGGTGACGTGCTCGCGCAGCGCCGCAGCGCCGAACGGGTCAGCGGGCACCACGGTGAGCCGATCACCGGGGAGCAGCGCCTCGACCGCCGCGGCCAGCACCGCGGAGTCCGGGTTCACCCCGACCAGCAGGGCGGCCTTGGCGTCGTTGATCCGGGCCAGCTCGGCGACGAGGGTACGGGCGGCTCGCTCGCCGATGCGGACCGGACCGGACCGGCCGGTGGTACGCACGGCGGGGGACTGGGTCATGTCGGGCGGGCTCCTGACGGGGGTAGAGACGGTAATCGCGGCGGGACCGCCATGGGCGGGACGGGCCGGCCGGCGGAGGCGAGATCTCCACCGGCCAGCATATGCGCCCGTCCGCGCCGGCCGCACCGCCGTGGGGATGCGGTGGACCGACGCGGCCAGGTGCCCACGGTCAGGCCTCTCGGCGGGGACTCTCCCGCTCGTCGCCCGGCTGGTCGCCGGCGGCGTCGTTCCGCTGCTCATCGAAGGCCCTGCCTGCGTGGTCGCCAGCGGCCTCGACCGATTGGTTGGCCCGGGTCGGCTCGTCTCCCTCGGACGTCGCCTCCGACGGCGGATGTGCCAGCCAGGCCGGGTGGATCACGTCGGTGGTCGGCGCGTCCTCCGCCGGCACTCCGCTGGTCGACGTCGCCAGCGTCCGGTCCGAGGAGAGCGCCCGGTCCGAGCTGAGCGTGGGATCCGAGGAGAGCGTCCGGTCCCAGGAGAGCGTCGGGTCCGGGGCGGGAGTGTCCCAGCTGGACCGTTCGGATTCCCAGACCGGGAGGGCCGCGCCGGAGGTCGACGTGGCGGCACCGGAGACCGGCGCGGACGCACCGGAGATGGGCGCGCCGGAGACGGACGTACCGGAGACGGGCGCGATCGCCTCGGCGGCACCGGCCTCGACGGTCGGCTCCGGCGGGTTGGGGCGACTCGAGCGCAGCGCGCCGACCAGCCCGAACACCCCGATCAGGATGAGCGCGCCGGCCAGGAACCAGCCGACCGGCGGCAGCGCCAGCCCGAGCAGCTGGGCGAGCAGCCACCAGGCGGACAGCGCCAGGAACACGAGCCCGAAGGCGAACGACACCAGATCCGTGCGGTGAGCCTTCACCGGGTCACCTCCAGGTTGCCGGCATTGACATGTATGTAGAGGCGCAGGGTCCCGCCGCCGGGCCCGTCCGCGCCGAGGTCGGTGGATTCCCGCAGGCGGCCGTCCAGCCCTCCCGAGCGGTTGCCGAAGATGGTGGCGTCACCCGCGTTGACGTCGGCCACTGTGGTGACGTCCACGTTCGGCGGCACGACCACTTTCGCCTGCCCGAAGTTGATCGCAACGGTCACCTGGCTGTCCCGATTCGCGAAGTCGATCCCGCGCAGGTCGAGCACGGCGTCACCGAAGCTGCTCTCGTACCGGTCGGCGAGGTCGCGGTAGTCGGGGGGTGCCCAGGTCACCGCACCGTCGACCCCCCGGATCCGGTCGTAGGACTCGGCGACCGTCGCCGTGCCCAGCGCCGCCGCGGTCACCAGGCCGAGCGCGATGAGCCAGCGCGCCCGCCCGAACCAGGTGCCGACCAGCAGCCCCAGTGCGATCGTGGCCAACGCGGCCGCGAAGTACGCCGAGGCGCTGATGGCGAAGACGTCCAGCAGATCGAGCAGGGCGACGACGCCGAGGACGAGGAAGATCAGCGAGAAGGTCACCGCGCCGAGCGGCGACCGCTCCTTGGGGCGCTTCGGCGGCTTCGGTGGCTTGGGCGGAGGCGGCGCGGGCGGGGTCGGCGAAGCGTACGGGCCGTGCGGCGCGAACGGGGGGCGGTAGCCGGAGGGCGGCGGGGCGGTCGGGTATCCGGCCGGGGCAGCAGGTGTGCTGCTGACCGGTGCCGACGGCCAGCCGGAGCTGGGCATGGCGGTGCTCGGCCAGCCGGGCTGGGTAGCCGTCGTGCCGGCCGGTTGCCCGGACGTCGGGCCCACCCCGGACACCGGCTGCGTCGCGGTGGACGGCAGCGGACCGCTGGTCGGTGGCGTGTCGTACGCCGGGATGGTGGCGGTGGGCGTCGTACCCGTCGTCGCGGTGGCGTACCCCGGACCGGTGCTGAACATCGGCGGCGTCACCGCTGGGCCGGTGGACGGCGCCGCGCGGTACGACGGTGCGGGCCAGGCCACCGGCGGGACGACCGGGCCGGCCGGGTTGCCGGCCGGTGCGGCAGGCGGCGGGCCGCCCGGGGTGCCGGGCCGTGGATTGCGGCCGTCCCGGTTGAGCAGGAGCGCACCGGCGACCAGGATGGCCGCGCCGAGAAGCACCGCGCGGAAGGCGTCGGTGACGATGTACGCGAAGCTGGCCGCGACCAGGATGCCCAGGACGATCACCGTCACCGGCGACATGCTGGAGCGACCGCGTCCGAGCATGGACTCGACGGGGGACGCGGTGTCGCCCTCGTTCGGGATGGTCAGCCAGGCGGCGACGTACACCAGGATGCCGATGCCTCCGAAGAACCCGAGCACCGCGAGCAGCACCCGCCAGAGCACCGGGTCGGTGTTGGTGGCGCGCCCGATCGCCGCGCAGACGCCGGCCAGATACCTTCCCTCGCGCGGTCGGACCAGCCCGTACCGCGAGGTGAAGCCGGTGCCGCCCAGCGGCGGTGGCGGCGCGGACGGGCCGGGACCACCCGGCCCGGGTGGCGTGCCGCCTGGGCCGTAGTCGGTGCCCGCCGCGAACCCCGGTCCTGGGCCGTAGCCCGCCGCGAACCCCGTGGCGGGGCCGGTGCCCGCCGCGAACGCCGGGCCTGGGCCGTAGCCCGCCGCGGGCGGCCCGTAGCCGTCGGCCGGACCGTCGGGTGTGGGGTCGGCGGTCGCGCTGGTGCCGGCGTGCGGACCGAACGTGCTGGGCTCGGTCCATTCGGTGGGCGTGGTGGCGGGCGGGGGCGGTGCTGAACCGCCCGGCTGTGCCGACCCCGGTCGGGGCGGCGGGGCAGCTTCCTCGGTCATGCTTCGATCCTGCTGCCCGGTCCACCCGAACGACCTCAGGACCCGACCCTGACCCCACCCTGAGATCCGGCGGCCGGAATGTCGGGGGCGTCCCCGTGGTCACCGACGCCGCAGCGTGTGACGATCGAGTCACCGACCTCGACCTGTCTGCCACCGTGACCAGGGAGCCTCCGATCAGCACCGTGACCTCGCCTCCGCGCCTCTACCGCGCCCCGGAGCACCGGATGGCCGCCGGCGTCGCCGCCGGCATCGCCGACCATCTCGGCATCTCGGTGCTGCGGGTGCGCGTCGCGTTCATGGTTCTGCTCGGGCTGAGCGGGCTCGGCCTGCTGCTCTACGCGGCCTTCTGGGCGGTGGTGCCGCTGCGTCCCGGCGACACCGCGGTGCCGCCCCGGCGGGACGTCGCTCAACTCCTGCCGTTCGTGGGGATCGGGCTCGGTGTCCTGTTGATCCAGGTGATGGTCTTCGACTCGGTCGGCGCGGCGGGCACCGCCGGTTGGCTGGTGGCGATCATCGCGGTCGGCGCCGGGGTCATCTGGCACCAGTCCGCGCCCGAGCGGCGCCGGCAGTGGGGCGACGCGATGCCGGTGCCCTGGCTCGGCGCGGTCGTCGAGGAGAGCGACCGGCGGGCCTTCGTGCTCCGGTTCATCGGCGGGGGAGTGCTGGTCGCGGTCGGCATCATCGGTGTCGCGGCCGTCTACTCGCCGACGCAGAACTTCGACGCGGTGATCAACGGCGTGATCTTCGCGCTGGTCGGGCTGGCGGGTGTCGGCGTGGTCGCCGCGCCGGTGCTCTGGCGGACGTACAGCCAGCTCCGCTCGGAGCGTGAGGGGCGCATCCGCGAGCAGGAGCGGGCCGAGTTGGCCGCGATGGTGCATGACCAGGTGCTGCACACGTTGGCCTTGATCCAGCGCAACGCCGGTGACGTCAAGACGGTGCAGCGGCTGGCCCGAGGGCAGGAGCGTTCCCTGCGCAACTGGCTCTACAAGCCGACCGCGTCGCCGAACGAGCGCTTCGCCGCCGCTCTGGAGCAGGCCGCGGCGGAGGTCGAGGACACCTTCGCGATCAGCGTGGAGACGGTGGTGGTGGGGGACCGGGAGACCGACGAGAAGGTCGGTGCGCTGGTCGCGGCCGCGCGGGAGGCGTTGGTGAACGCGGCCCGGCACGCTGGTGTGCAGACCGTGTCGCTCTACGCCGAGGTGGAACCGGATCAGGTCAGCGTCTTCGTCCGGGACCGGGGGAAGGGCTTCGATCCGGATACCGTGGAGGACCACCGGCACGGCGTACGCGGCTCGATCATCGGGCGGATGAAGCGGCACGGCGGACGGGCCGAAATACGGTCCGGCCCGGGGGAGGGGACCGAGGTCCGGTTGATCCTGCCGATCTCCCGGGACTCGTCCGCAGCGGAGAGGAACAGATGACCATGGCCGAGCAGTCGACCGCGCACCTCGACCCGGCGGACGCCCGCCCCGAGCGGCTGCGGGTGTTCCTGGTGGACGACCACGCCATGTTCCGAGCCGGGGTGCGCGCGGAGTTGGGCGCCCACGTCGAGGTGGTGGGCGAGGCGAGCACGGTGGCCGAGGCGGTCACCCGGATCGCCGCCGTCGCCCCGGACGTGGTGCTGCTCGACGTGCACATGCCCGACGGCGGCGGTCGCGCCGTGCTGGAGGCGATGCGGCGTACGCACCCGCAGGTCAAGTTCCTCGCGTTGAGCGTCTCCGACGCGGCGGAGGACGTGATCGGGCTGATCCGTGCCGGTGCCCGGGGATACGTCACCAAGACCATCTCGCCGGACGAGTTGGCTGCCGCCATCCGTCGGGTGGCCGACGGGGACGCGGTGTTCAGCCCACGGCTGGCCGGTTTCGTGCTGGACGCCTTCGCGGCCCGACCGGACGCGCCGGTGGCCGACCCGGAGCTGGACCAGCTCACCAACCGTGAGCGGGAGGTGCTGCGGCTGCTCGCCCGGGGGTACGCGTACAAGGAGATCGCCAAGGAGCTGTTCATCTCCATCAAGACGGTGGAGACGCACGTGTCGAACGTGCTGCGCAAGCTCCAGATGTCCAACCGCTACGAGCTCTCCCGTTGGGCTGCGGATCGCCGCCTGGTGTGACGGCGGTGGGTCGGCGCCGGCGAGGATCAGAGAAACGTCCGGCGCGCCCTCGTACACCCAGCCGGTGATCCTGCCCGGGTAGCCCTGGGCGGCCTCATCCGGATGGGTCGAAACGTGAACGGTGACGTAGGTCCCACCGGGTCGCGGCGCCCCGGGGGCTGCGCACGGGGCGAGCCTGGCTGGTCGGGGTGGCGCAACGTATTTCCTGCTCAGTGCCGCCCGTGTCGACCGTTTTATGATCATTTTTCAAGTATCGGCAACGTGGCAGGCAACTAACGGCTTGATAACGGCACCTTCACGGAAGCTGCCAGTGGGTGTCACAGTGGCAGCACCTCACCATCGGTGTGTGGCACTCCGTGCGCCCCACGACCACGATTCCGCCGATCACGGCGGCCCGTGGCTGTGTCGACTGCGTGTGTCACGCCTCGTTGGCGAGGGAGCCCGGCGGATCGGAACATCAGGGGTGTCCCCAACTTCCCTGTGGTCCCGGCGACCCGCGCCCCGGGGTGGTCGGGCGGTGTCACCCCCAAACGTGCGTGAAACCCACGACGGAACCTGGTCAGAAAGAGGAGGCCCCTCGGAATGAGAGTCTCGAAGCGGGCGACGAGCGCTATCGCGCTCAGCGCGGCTGCCGCGCTTGTCGCGAGCGGTTGCTCGAGCGGCGGTGGCGACGAAACCGCCGCCAGCGCGGACGGCTCGATCGTTGTCCACGGCGTCCAGCCGGAGAACCCGCTGGTCCCGTCGAACACCACGGAGACCGGCGGCGGCAAGATCGTCGACTGGCTGTGGACCGGCCTGGTCGAGTACCCGAACGACGGTGGGGCCCCGCGCAACGCGCTGGCGGAGTCCATCAACACCACGGACTCCAAGGTCTTCACCATCAAGATCAAGGCCGGTACCAAGTTCCACGACGGCACCGAGGTGAAGGCGAAGAACTTCGTCGACGCCTGGAACTGGGCCGCCTACTCGCCGAACGGCGCGCAGAACGGCACCTTCTTCGCGGACATCGCGGGCTTCGACAAGACCTACACCTCGGACCCGGATGGCCCGGACGGCCCGCAGAAGGCCCCGACGCCGACGGCCGACAAGCTGTCCGGCCTGAAGATCATCGACGACCAGACCTTCGAGGTCACCCTGGGAGCGCCGACCGCGGTCTTCCCGACCAAGCTCGGCTACAGCGCCTTCATGCCGCTGCCGGACGCCTTCTTCACCATGAAGCCCGAGGTGTTCGGCCGCAAGCCGATCGGCAACGGCCCGGTGAAGTTCGTGTCGTGGGACGACAACGCCCTCATCAAGCTGACGCGCTTCGACGACTACAACCTTCGCGACAAGATGAAGGTCAAGGACGTCGACGTCAAGCTGTACCAGGACGACAACGCCGCCTACGCCGACCTGCTGGCGAACAACCTCGACTTCATGGAGGTCGTTCCCACCTCGGCGCTCGCCGGTGACAAGTGGAAGACCGACCTCGGTGACCGGGGCCGCTCGACCGTCACGCCGTCGACCGCGTTCATCGCGTTCCCGATCTACGACAAGCGCTTCCAGAACCCGAAGCTGCGTCGTGCCGTGTCGCTGGCGATCAACCGGCAGGAGATCTCGGACAAGATCTTCTTCGGCACCCGCAAGCCGGCCGACAGCTGGGCGAACCCGCTGACCCCGGGCGCCAAGCCGGGCAACTGCACCGCCTGCAAGTTCGACCCGGCGACGGCCAAGACGCTGCTCGCCGAGGCCGGCGGCTTCACCGGTGAGATGGTCTTCTACTACAACGCGGACTCCGCCCACAAGGACTGGATGGACGCCGTCGCGCAGCAGGTCAAGACCAACCTCAACATCAACGCTCGGGCCGAGGGCGTGCCGACCTTCGCGGTCTTCCGCCAGAACATCAACGCCCACAAGATGACCGGCCCGTACCGTGCTGCCTGGCAGCAGGACTACCCGGACGTGGAGAACTGGGTCAACCCGCTGTTCGTCACCAACGGCTCCTCGAACGACGGCCTCTACAGCAACACCGATGTGGACGCCCTTGCCAAGCAGGCCAGCGGCGCTCCGAGCCTGGAGGCCTCGCACGAGGCGTTCGCCAAGGCGGTCGAGAAGGTCGACCAGGACGTCCCGAGCATCCCGATCTACTTCTACGGCCAGCAGTCCGGCCACTCGGAGAAGATCAAGAAGCTCGAGCTGAACAACGTCGGCGAGATCGACATCACCTCGGTCGAGCTCTGATCCGAACGGTCTGACCCCGGGTCGGGCTCGCCACATCCGGTGAGCCCGACCCGGGGCCGTTCCGCGATTGGGTGTTACAACATTCCACTCGCACGTTGTCACCACCGTGTCGGCCGTCCGACGCGCCCCCTGTCTGGAGGACCACCCCATGGGCCGTTATCTGTTGAGACGGCTGCTCCAACTCGTGCCGGTCTTCATCGGTACGACGTTCCTGATCTACTGGCTCGTCTGGGCCGTTCCGGGCGATCCGTTCGCCGGCAAGTGCGGTGAGCGTCGCTGCCCGGACCAGTACATCGCCTTCATGACCGAGAAGTACCACCTCGACCAGAACGTCTTCGTGCAGTACGGCACCTACATGAAGAACCTGCTCCAGGGCGACTTCGGTCAGACGTTCTCGCAGCGCGAGATCAGCGACATCATTCTGACCTCGTACCCGAACACCCTGAAGCTGGCTCTCGTGGCGCTCGCCATCGAGGCGGTCATCGGCCTCGGCGCCGGCGTGCTGACCGGTCTGCGGCGTAACGGCTTCCTGGACAACCTGGTCCTGGTCTCCACCCTCTTCCTGATCGCGCTGCCGGTCTTCGTTGTCGGCTTCGTGCTCCAGTGGCTGCTGGGTGTGCAGTGGGGCATCATCAAGCCGACCGTCTCCTCGGAGATGCGGTGGTCCGAGCTGATCGTGCCGGGCTTCGTGCTGGGCAGCGCGTCAGTCGCGTACATCGCCCGGGTGGCACGAACGAGCATCGCGGAGAACCGTCGCGCGGACTACGTGCGTACCGCGATCGCCAAGGGCCTGCCGATGCGCCGCGTGGTGGGCGTGCACCTGCTGCGCAACTCGCTCATCCCGGTGGTGACCCTGCTCGGCACCGACCTCGGTGCCCTGATGGGTGGCGCGATCGTCACTGAGGGAATCTTCGGCATCAACGGAATCGGCCGCCAGGTCTTCCGGGCGATCATCACCAAGGAAAGCGCCACGGTGGTAGGAATCGTGGTCGTCCTGGTGCTGGTCTATCTCGTGATGAACCTGCTGGTTGACCTGCTCTACGCCGCCCTGGACCCGAGGATCCGTTATGAGTGACCCAAGTACCGCATCGATCGTCAGTACCCCTGGCGCACACCCGACCGACTCCGCCGCCCCCGCCACCGCGGGCCAGCCGCAGAGCAACGACAAGCCGCGCGGTCTGCTCGGTGACGCCTGGCGGGACCTGCGACGCAAGCCGCTGTTCTGGATCTCGGCCACGTTGATCGTGATCTTCCTGCTGATGGCGGCCTTCCCGGCGCTGTTCGCTCCGGGCGGCGATCCGGAGACCGGCGCGTTGTCCCGCAGCCTCAACAAGGCGGGCGCGGATGGCTGGTTCGGCTACGACGTGCAGGGCCGTGACGTCTACGCCCGGGTCATCTACGGCGCGCGTGCCTCCATCCAGGTCGCCGTGCTCTCCGTGCTGGGCACCCTGCTCATCGGCGGAACGATGGGCATCATCTCCGGCTACCGCGGTGGCTGGGTCGACGCGCTGCTCAGCCGGATCGCCGACGTCTTCTTCGGTCTGCCGTTCGTGCTCGGCGCGATCGTCATCCTGACCACCTTCAACGGGTCGGGTGCCGGCAACAGCAAGAACCAGATCATGGGCCTGGTGACCGCGTCTCTGATCGTGCTGAGCTGGCCGGTCGTCATGCGACTGATGCGCTCCTCGGTGCTGGCCACCAAGGAGGCCGACTACATCGTGGCGGCCCGCGCGCTGGGTGCCGGCACCGGCCGGATCATCCTCAAGCACCTGCTGCCGAACTGCCTGGCCCCGCTGCTGGTCTACGGCACGATCATGGTCGGTTCGTTCATCGGCGCCGAGGCCACCCTGTCGTTCCTGGGCGTCGGTCTGAAGTCGCCGGTGGTGTCCTGGGGCATCATGATCAGCGATGGGCAGCAGTTCGTCCGGGTCGCGCCAGGGCTGGTCTTCTTCCCCGCCGCGTTCCTCGTCACCGCAGTGCTGAGCTTCGTGATGCTCGGTGAGGCGGTCCGCGAGGCCCTCGATCCGAAACTCCGCTAGGGGAGATCCAGTGTCCGACATTCTCGTGTCCGAGCAGTCCGCGCCGGGATCCGGCGGGTCCGGACGTCCCTCCGGCCGGCTGCTCGAGGTCGATGACCTGCGGGTGGAGTTCCGTACCCGGGACGGCGTCGCAAAGGTCATCAACGGGGTCACGTACCACGTCGACGCGGGGGAGACCCTCGCCGTGCTCGGCGAGTCCGGCTCCGGTAAGAGCGTCACCGCGCAGACCATCATGGGCATCCTCGACACGCCGCCCGGCTTCGTGACCGGTGGGCAGGTCCGCTTCCACGGCAAGGACATGCTCCGCATGTCCGACGAGGAGCGCCGCCGCATTCGCGGCGAGGGCATCGCGATGATCTTCCAGGACGCGCTCTCCGCGCTGAACCCCGTCTTCACCGTCGGGTTCCAGATCGCCGAGCAGTTCCGGGTCCGGCGGGGCATGGGCCGCGCGGAGGCCAAGAAGCGCGCCATCGACATGCTCGACCAGGTCAAGATCCCGAACGCCAAGGGCCGGTTCAACAACTACCCGCACCAGTTCTCCGGCGGTATGCGGCAGCGCGCGATGATCGCGATGTCGCTGGCGCTCGACCCGGAGGTGTTGATCGCGGACGAGCCGACCACCGCCCTCGACGTGACCGTGCAGGCCCAGATCATGGACCTGCTGGCCGAGCTTCAGCGCGAGCGGCAGATGGGCATGATCCTGATCACCCACGACCTCGGTGTGGTCGCCGACGTCGCGGACCGGATCGCGGTCATGTACGCGGGCCGGATCGTCGAGGAAGCGGACGTGTACGACCTGTACGCCAAGCCGGCGCACCCGTACACGATGGGTCTGATCGACTCGATCCCGCGCCTGGACGAGAAGGGGCAGCAGCTCCGGACGATCAAGGGCCTCCCGCCGAACCTGATGAACATCCCGCCGGGCTGCCCGTTCAACCCGCGCTGCCCCATGGCTCAGCCGGTGTGCCGGGAGAAGGTCCCGCCGCTGCTTCAGGTGGGCCACGCCCGGGCCAGCGCCTGCCACTTCGCCGAGGAGCTGGTGAACCGTGTCTGAGAACATCCTCGAGGTCCGTGACCTGGTCAAGCACTACCCCGTCACGCAGGGTGTGGTGTTCAAGAAGACCGTCGGTCAGGTCAAGGCGGTCGACGGCGTCTCGTTCGGTCTGCGCGCCGGCGAGACGCTCGGCGTGGTCGGCGAGTCCGGCTGCGGCAAGTCGACCCTCGCCCGGGTGCTGATGAACCTGGAGAAGCCGACCGCCGGCAGCGTGCTGTACAAGGGTCAGGACATCTCCAAGCTGTCCGGTGGGGAGCTGCGACGCCTGCGCCGGCAGATCCAGCTGGTCATGCAGGACCCGTACACCTCGCTGAACCCACGGATGACCGTCGGCGACCTGCTCGGTGAGCCGTTCGAGATCCACCCGGAGGTGGCGCCGAGAGGCAGCCGCCGGGCCAAGGTCAGGGAGCTGCTCGACCTGGTCGGGCTCAACCCGGAGCACATCAACAGGTACCCGCACCAGTTCTCCGGCGGTCAGCGTCAGCGCATCGGCATCGCCCGTGCGCTCGCGCTGCGGCCCGAGATCATCGTCTGCGACGAGCCGGTGTCGGCGCTGGACGTCTCCATCCAGGCCCAGGTGATGAACCTGCTGGAGCAGCTCCAGAGCGAGTTCGGGCTCTCGTACGTCTTCATCGCGCACGACCTGTCGGTGGTCCGCCACCTGTCGGACCGGGTCGCGGTGATGTACCTCGGCAAGATCGTCGAGATCGGCACCGAGGACGAGATCTACGAGCGGCCGACCCACCCGTACACCCAGGCGCTGCTCTCTGCGGTGCCGGTGCCGGACCCGACCCAGCGGAACAACAAGACGATCATCCGGCTCACGGGTGACGTGCCGTCGCCGATCAGCCCGCCCTCGGGCTGCCGGTTCCGGACCCGCTGCTGGAAGGCGCAGGACGTCTGCGCCGAGCAGGTCCCGTTGCTGGAGATCCGGCGGGGCTCGGACCACCCGAGCGCCTGCCACTTCGCCGAGAAGCGCGAGATCGTCGCCACCCACGAGGTGTGAGCCACCGAAACCGCCTGCCGCCGTCACCACGACGACGGCAGGCGGTTTCGTCTGTCGATGACTCGGGTCGGCCGCGTGCCGCACGGTGGCCCACCCCGCGTCAGCGGGCCGGGTGACCCGACCGCTGGCCGGTGCGGTTCACAGCGGGCCGCGGCCCGCGCGGAGCAGCAGCAGGGCCAACTGGGTGCCGTCGGCACCCAGTGCGAGCCGGAACCGCTCCAGGATCTCCCGTTCCCGGGAGAGCACCAGGCGGGTCCCGCCGGACGCCATCCGGGTGACCCCGACCTCCTGGGACAACGCGGCCCGCTCCTGCCAGAGCGTGATCAACGCGTGGTCGATCTCGTCGATCCGTTCTCTGATCTGCACGATCCGCGCGGCGGCGGACGGCTCCTCGGTGCCGGTCTTCTGCTCGGCCGGCTCGGCGCCCGCACCCGTCGGCGGTGTGGCCACCGCCGGCTCAGCACCCTGCGCCGCAGGCTGCCCCGGTCGGATCGGGCTGCCGCTCTGCTCCATCACGTCTGTCATCATCGGGTACCTCTCGCACTGTGGTGCCCGGTGCCCGGAACCTGGGACGGAAAAGCCCCGGACTCCAGGAGCCCGGGGCTTTAGCAGGTCTGAATCGATCAGGCGCGACCTACGGCAGCCGGACTCCCGGTGCCATAGTAAAAGTAGTAGCGCGCAGCGATCACGCCCTCGAGTATGCCCACGTCGTTGCCGGGTGCGCAAGCATTCCGGGTCGAGGAGGGCACCTTTCTCGTCGATGGGCGCACCCGGTGGTGCGCGCCGTCGGCCACGAGCTGCTGAGCGCCAGAGGCCACGAGCTGCTGAGCGCCAGCGGCGCAGTGTCCGGCCGGCGGCATAGACTTGTCGGGCGATGCATCCTCTCTTCGACATCCCCGCGTCCCCGCCTGCGCCGGAGTCCGCGCCGGCCCGCCCGCACCGACCCGGGGCGGCCGCCGCGCGCCTCGATCCGCAGCAGCTGCTCGCCGGGCTGAACGGGCCGCAGCGCGACGCCGTCAGCCATGCCGGCTCGCCGCTGTTGATCGTGGCCGGCGCCGGGTCCGGCAAGACCCGGGTGCTCACGCACCGGATCGCCTACCTGCTCGCCGCGCGGGACGTCCATCCCGGCGAGATCATCGCGATCACCTTCACCAACAAGGCCGCCGGCGAGATGAAGGAACGCGTCGCCGCGCTGGTGGGCCCCCGGGCCCGCCTGATGTGGGTGTCGACGTTCCACTCGGCCTGCGTCCGGATCCTGCGTGCCGAGCACGAGCACGCCGGCCTCAAGTCGACGTTCTCGATCTACGACGCGGACGACTCCCGCCGGCTGATGCAGTTGGTGACCCGCGAGCTGGATCTCGACCCGAAGCGCTACCCGGCTCGTGGGTTGGCCGCCCAGGTCTCCAACCTCAAGAACGAGCTGGTCGACCCGGAGCAGTTCGCGGCGCGGGCCACCGGGCCCAACGAGCGGGCCCTGGCGGAGGCGTACACGCTCTACCAGCGGCGGCTGCGTGAGGCGCACGCCCTGGACTTCGACGACCTGATCATGACCACGGTGCACCTGCTCCAGTCCCACCCGCACGTCGCGGAGAGCTACCGGCGGCGGTTCCGGCACGTGCTGGTGGACGAGTACCAGGACACCAACCACGCCCAGTACGTCCTGATCAAGGAGCTGGTCTCCGGTACCGACGGGCTGGAGCCCGCCGAGCTGTGCGTCGTCGGCGACGCCGACCAGTCGATCTACGCGTTCCGGGGTGCGACGATCCGCAACATCCTGGAGTTCGAACGGGACTTCACCAACGCCCGGACGATCCTGCTGGAGCAGAACTACCGCTCCACCCAGACCATCCTCAACGCGGCCAACGCGGTGATCGACCGCAACACCTCCCGCAAACCCAAGCGGCTGTGGAGCGAGGCCGGCGCCGGTGAGCAGATCGTCGGCTACGTGGCCGACACCGAGCACGCCGAGGCCGACTGGGTGGCCCGGGAGATCGACCGGCTGGTCGACGCCGACGAGACCCGCCCCGGCGACGTCGCGGTCTTCTACCGCACCAACGCCCAGTCCCGCGTCTTCGAAGAGGTGTTCATCCGCGTCGGCCTGCCCTACAAGGTGGTCGGCGGGGTGCGCTTCTACGAGCGCAAGGAGGTCCGCGACGCTCTGGCGTACCTGCGGTCGGTGGTCAACGACGACGACACGGTGAGCCTGCGACGAGTGCTCAACACCCCGCGCCGGGGGATCGGCGACCGCGCCGAGGCGTGTGTCGAGGCGCTTTCCAGCCGCGACCGGATCTCGTTCGGTGCGGCGCTGCGCCGGGCCCGGGAGGCGCCGGGCATCTCCAGCCGGGCGGCCAACGGCATCGCCGACTTCGTGGCGCTGCTCGACGGCGCCCGCGAGCTGGCCGAGACCGGCACCCCGGAGGAGGTGCTGGAGGCGCTGCTGACCCGCTCCGGCTACCTCACCGAGCTGGAGGAGAGCCTCGACCCGCAGGACGCCGGCCGGGTGGACAACCTCCAGGAGCTGGTCAGCGTCGCCCGCGAGTACACCGAGCGGATCGAGGCGCTGGGCGAGGAGGGGGAGCGGGCCACGCTGGCCGGTTTCCTGGAGCAGGTGGCGTTGGTCGCCGACGCCGACCAGATCCCCTCCGACGACCCCGACCACCAGGGCGTGGTCACCCTGATGACCCTGCACACCGCCAAGGGGCTGGAGTTCCCGGTGGTCTTCCTGACCGGGCTGGAGGACGGCGTCTTCCCGCACCTGCGCTCGCTCGGCGACACCCGCGAGTTGGAGGAGGAGCGCCGGCTGGCGTACGTCGGCATCACCCGCGCCCGGCAGCGGCTCTACCTCTCCCGGGCGGTGACCCGCTCGGCCTGGGGGCAGCCGTCCTACAACCCGCCGTCGCGCTTCCTGGAGGAACTGCCGACCGAGTTGGTGCACTGGGAGCGCACCGAGGGGTCGTACACCTCGTGGGCTGGCGGGGGCGGCGGCGTCGGCGGCCGTGCGGACCGCGCGCCCGGCGGCCGTGGCACCTTCACCGGTGGTACGCCGAAGGCGGCGCAGCTGGCCCAGCGGCTCGGCGTGGACGCCAGTCGGCTGACCACGGCCAGCGAGCTGCCGCAGGGGCCGAAGGTGTCCGCGGGCGACCGGGTCAACCATCAGCGGTACGGGTTGGGCCGGGTGCTCGCCGTCGAGGGGCACGGCCCGGGTGCCCGCGCCCAGATCGACTTCGGCGACCAGACCATGTGGCTGGTGCTCCGGCACGCCCCGGTCGACAAGCTCTGACCCGTCGCGCGCCCGCAAATCGCACTTAATCACGGAAAGAGTGGCCTCCGGTATTGCCGAGGCCACTCTTTCCGTGTTGTTGGGGCTGGTGGTCAGCAGCCCAGGTCGACGCCGCGCGCCCGCATGAACGGGGCCGGGTCGATCTGGTTCCACATGCCCTGGTGCACCTCGAAGTGCAGGTGCGGGCCGGTGGCGTCGCCGGTGGCGCCCTCGTAGCCGATGACCTGGCCGGCCTTGACCTTCTGGCCGACCGTCACCGCGATCCGGCTCTGGTGGGCGTAGTGGGTCAGGTATCCGTTCCCGTGGTCGATGAAGACGGAGTTGCCGTACCCGTCGGAGGCGTCGCCGGCCTGGGTCACGGTGCCGGCCGCCGCGGCGCGGATCGGCGTGCCGGAGGGCAGCGCCAGGTCGATACCGGCGTGCAGGGTGCCCCAGCGTTGCCCGTAGCAGGACGTGACGGCTGCTCCCGGCATCGGGTCGACCCAGGCGGGTGTGGGCTTGGTGGTCTTCTTCGGCTTCGGCTTGGCCTTCGCGACCGCCGTCCTGGTGGGGGGCGGGCTGGCGCTGACCGCAGACGGACTCGGCGTCGGGCTGAGCGAGGGGGCGGCCGGGGTGCTCGACTCACGGACCGAGCGGTCGGCCCGGCTCGCGGCGTCCGCCCGGGACTGGGCGTCGAGGGAGACGGCGGCGGGTGCCGGGCGGTCGGTGCCGCTGGTGGCGACGGCGACACCACCGAGGCCGAGGGCTACCAGGGCGGCGGCCCCGAGGACGATGAGGCGGTTCCGCCGGCCGGCGCGCTGCGGCGGCGCGGTCTGGCTGGTGTCCGGGGTGTTCTCGTTCTGGACGGGGCTGTCTTCCTGCACGGCGGACCTTCACAGTCGAGGGGCACTTGACCTCGAAATACTGGTGTCGGGCCGAGGTGGGGCAGGCGTGGGGACCGGATGGGCCGGGGCCGGGCGGTGGGTTCCCTGCCCGGATATGACCCGCTGTGCGGCGCTACGTCCGGAGAAGTGATCATGTTGGTGGGTGGCGTCCGTCACAATCGCCGTTGTGACCCGGGATACATCAGCCGACACCGGGCAACGCAAAACCGCCCGGATCGACAGATCCGGGCGGTCAACGGTCGTTACGCACCGTCACCGGGCGGCTACCTCGCTGTAGATTGCCTCGACTTGCAGCTTGATGTCCACTCCGCGCTCCTGGAGGAACGGCACCGGGTCTTGCGGCTGCCCCTTGACATGGATTTCCAGGTGCAGGTGGGTGCCGTACGCGTGGCCGGTCTGGCCCACGAGGCCGAGCTGGTCGCCCGCCTTGACCTGCTGACCTTCCTTGACGCTCACCGCGGAGGAGTGGCCGTAGATGGCCTCGCTGCCGTCGGCGTGCTGGACGATCACCGCGTTGCCGTACCCGCCGAACCAGCCGGCCTTGGTGACCAACCCGTCGTGGATCGCCACGTAGGGCGTGCCCTCGGCGGCGACCAGGTCCACGCCGGTGTGCATCTTGCCCCAGCGCACCCCGTACGGGGAGTTGAAGTCGTAGCCCTGCAGCGGCAGCAGCCAGACCTCGGGCTCGGCGCTGTCCTTGCTGCGGCTGTCCCGGGAGGCGCGGTCGGCGTTCTCCGAACGGGCCGCGGCGTCCTGGCTGGTGACCGACGCCTGCTTGAGCTCGTCGAGGACCGATGGGCTGACGTCCTTGGCGTCCGGCAGGGCGCTCGCGCCGAGGGCCACGATGCCGGCACCCACGAACGCGGTGGTGACGACAGCGGCGTAACGGCTGCGGGGTGGGGTGGGCACGCGGCGGCGACCGCGATATCGATCGGGCTCAGACGACAGGCGCTGGCGCACGCACACCCTCCGTTGTCGGGGTTCCGAAGCGGCCGGTGGGCGCCCCCTGGAGCTCCAGTGGAACGTCCGCTGACCGCGTCGTCACCCGTCCATGGACCTGATGACAACCGTGGACACGTTAGCCATTCGCCAGGCGAGTCACAAGCTAGAGCGGAAAATTGGCGTGTCGATCTGTCCGTTTGCGTCCATGATTGTCATGCATCGTGACGCCGAACGGTGCCCCCGTCGCTGCCCGTTCGTCGCCGAGCGTGACCGTTCCGGCGGACTCGTCCGGCTTGACTCCGGACAGCGCCGGGATGCTTGGTCGGCGGCCGGTCCGGCGGGCCGGTGGACGGCCGGTGACCGAGCCCGGATTTCCCGGGCCGGGTCCGCCGGGTTACCGTTCGTTAAAGTGAAGGCGGTCAAGCCGGTGAAAGGTGTGCGCTGATGAGCTCTCGTGTTCGGGTCGTCGTCGCCAAGCCCGGCCTGGACGGCCACGACCGGGGCGCGAAGGTCGTCGCGCGCGCCCTGCGGGATGCCGGGATGGAGGTCGTCTACACCGGCCTGCACCAGACCCCCGAGCAGATCGTGGAGACCGCCATCCAGGAGGACGCCGACGCGGTCGGCCTGTCCGTTCTCTCCGGCGCGCACATGACGCTCTTCCGCCGGGTGCTGGAACTGCTCGGTGAGCGGGACGCCCGCGACATTGTCGTGTTCGGCGGCGGCATCATTCCGAACGGCGACATTCCCGAGTTGGAGAAGCTGGGCGTCGCGAAGATCTTCACGCCGGGCGCCACCACCCAGGCGATTGTCGAGTGGGTCCGACAGAACGTGGCCCAGCCGGTTTCCTGAGGCCCGCCGCGGCGTCTGCTGCGGCGAAAAAGGATTTGGGCACGGGGGAGGGGCCGGACGCACCCCTCACACGTCCGGCCCCTCTATGCACGATGCCCCGCCGCCACCCCTCGACCGACAGGGCATCGGCCGTCTCCCGTCATCGCGCTGTGCAGCGGTCCGACACCTGACTCAACGACGCCCCCACGGCGGGGTTACGCAGGTCGGACAACATCGCCCGGACGGTGGATGCCACCCGAGTCGTGGCCGGAAACCGGCCACACCTGATGTCCGGTTGTGCATTACCGCACACCGCGCACCCGCTCGGTTGCCGGTGGTGCCGACCTCGCTAGGCTGCGGCCAATGGCCTGTTTCAACTGATGACAGGCGTCAAACTGTTTTCTGAACGCTGGTGGCGGCGCGACGGCGCGCCGCGGAGACGGGACGGGACGCGCAATCGTGGACCTGTACGAGTACCAGGGGCGGGACCTGTTCGAGCGGCACGGCTTGCCCGTGCTGGCCGGCGGCGTCGCCACTACCCCGGAAGAGGCCCGCGCGATCGCCGAACGCCTCGGCGGTCGTGTGGTCGTCAAGGCGCAGGTAAAGGTCGGCGGCCGAGGTAAGGCCGGCGGCGTCAAGCTGGCCGAGGGCCCGGATGAGGCGGTGGCTCGGGCCACCGACATCCTCGGCATGGACATCAAGGGTCACACCGTCCACAAGGTCATGATCACCGTGACCGCGGACGTGGCCGAGGAGTACTACTTCTCCTACCTGCTCGACCGGGCGAACCGCACCTTCCTCTGCATCGCCAGCGTCGCCGGCGGCATGGACATCGAGCAGGTCGCCGCCGAGACCCCCGACAAGGTCGTGAAGGCCCCGATCGACGCCGTGAAGGGCGTGGACGAGGCCAAGGCCCGCGAGATCGTGACCGCTGCCGGCTTCCCGGCCGAGGTCGCCGACCAGGTGGTCGAGATCGCGGTGGGCCTGTGGCAGGCGTTCGTCGCCGAGGACGCCACCCTGGTCGAGGTCAACCCGCTCGCCAAGAACGGCGACGGCCGGATGCTGCTGCTCGACGCCAAGATCAGCCTGGACGAGAACGCGGCGTTCCGGCACCCGGACCACGAGGCCCTGGTCGACCAGGCCGCGGTGGACCCGCTGGAGCAGGCCGCCAAGGCCAAGGACCTCAACTACGTCAAGCTCGACGGCGAGGTCGGCATCATCGGCAACGGCGCGGGTCTGGTCATGTCGACCCTCGACGTGGTCGCGTACGCCGGTGAGCGGCACGGCAACGTCAAGCCGGCCAACTTCCTCGACATCGGCGGCGGCGCCAGCGCCGCGGTGATGGCGAACGGGCTGGAGATCGTGCTCTCCGACCCGGCCGTGAAGAGCGTCTTCGTCAACGTCTTCGGTGGCATCACCGCCTGCGACGAGGTCGCCAACGGCATCATCCAGGCGCTGGCCCTGCTGGAGCAGCGCGGCGAGCAGGTCACCAAGCCGCTCGTCGTCCGTCTCGACGGCAACAACGCCGAGGCTGGCCGGGCGATCCTGGACAGCGCGAACAACCCGCTCGTGCAGCGGGTGGACACCATGGACGGTGCGGCCGAGCGGGCCGCCGAGCTGGCAGCTGCGGGGGTCTGATCATGGCTATCTGGCTGACCAAGGACTCGAAGGTCATCGTCCAGGGGATGACCGGTTCCGAAGGTTCCAAGCACACCCGGCGGATGCTGGCCGCCGGCACCAACGTGGTGGGCGGCGTCAACCCGCGCAAGGCGGGCCAGAAGGTCGACTTCGACGGCACCGAGCTGCCGGTCTTCGCGTCCGTCGCGGACGCGATGGCCGAGACCGGGGCCGACGTCACGGTCATCTTCGTGCCGCCGCAGTTCACCAAGGCCGCCGTGGTCGAGGCGATCGACGCCGCGATCGGCCTGGCCGTGGTGATCACCGAGGGCGTCCCGGTACACGACACCGCGTCGTTCTGGGCGTACAACGTGGCGCAGGGCGAGCGGACCCGGATCATCGGGCCGAACTGCCCGGGCATCGCCTCGCCGGGCGCGTCCAACGCCGGCATCATCCCGGCCGACATCACCGGCTCCGGTCGGATCGGCCTGGTCAGCAAGAGCGGCACGCTGACCTACCAGATGATGTACGAGCTGCGGGACATCGGTTTCTCCACCTGCGTCGGCATCGGCGGTGACCCGATCATCGGGACCACCCACATCGACGCCCTCGCGGCGTTCGAGGCCGACCCGGAGACCGACGCCATCGTGATGATCGGTGAGATCGGTGGCGACGCCGAGGAGCGGGCCGCCGAGTTCATCAAGGCCAACGTCACCAAGCCGGTGGTCGGCTACATCGCCGGCTTCACCGCTCCGCCCGGCAAGACCATGGGTCACGCCGGGGCGATCATCTCCGGCTCGGCCGGTACCGCCGAGGCGAAGCAGGCGGCACTCGAGGCCGTCGGCGTCAAGGTCGGCAAGACGCCGACCGAGACCGCGAAGCTGATGCGGGAGATCATGTCCGGCAGCTGAGCCGGTCAGGCAACACGAAGGGGGTCGACCGGTTGCGGTCGACCCCCTTCGGCGTACGCACGCTCTGCGCTTGTCAGCCGTTGTTCCAGAACGGGTAGTTGCCGGTCGCGCGAAGGATCGCCCCGCCGATGATGTTGATCACGCCGAACACGATGGCGAGGTAACCGAGCACCGGCGACTGGCCGTACCGCCTGGCGTCGCGGATGGACAGGTAGCCGAAGACGATGCCGAGGATGCCGCAGCAGATCAGCCCCAACACGATGCCCAGCACGCCCCAGAGGGTGGTGCGGTCGCGTCCCCGGGCCGGTGGTGGTGGGGGAGGCGGGTATGGCGTCGTCACAAACTTCCTCCAAGCGGTCATGGACACGGGCCGGCCCGGACCGCGACCGGTGGGCCCGCCCGGGTGGCGGCGACCCGCGCCTCCTCTGCGCCGAGGCTAGACCGGCGCGGGTGGGCAGGACGCCGGTTCGGTGAACTCGCCGTACTCAGGAGGGGTTAACGGACTGCCACCGCCCGCGCGACGTGCCAGAGTAGAGCGGATGTCCCCCGTCACCCCTGACCGTCCCAGCCGTCGCGGCGGTGTGAGCGCCGACGACCGGCCGGTCGACCGTGCCGCACCGGCCCGGCGGGTGCCCGCGCCCCGCGCGGGTGGGTCGCCGCGTGGGCGTGCGCCGTTGCCCGTCGCCGCCGGGGTGGCCGCCTGCTGGGCCGCCCTCACCTCGTACCTGCCGGTCGCCATTGTGCTCGGCCTGGTGCAGCTCGGCGCGGACTCCACCACAGTGACCGGCACCCTGCACACCGCGCTGGCCGGCTGGCTGCTCGGGCACGGCGTGCCACTGCACACCGAGTCCGGTCCGCTCGGGCTCGCCCCGCTCGCGCTGACCGTGCTCGCGCTCTGGCGGCTGACCCGCGCCGGGGTGCACGTCAGCCGCGCGATCGGTGCCCGCGACACCCGCTCACCGCGCCGGGCGCTGCTCGCCGCGGGCGCGGTCGGCATCGCGTACGCGCTGCTCGGTGCACTCACGGCGGTGCTGGTCGGCATCGGCGGGCCGGACGTCTCCCTGATCCGGGCGGGCGTCACGTTCGCGGTGGTCGGCACCCTCGCCGCGCTGGTCGGCGCGGTCCGGATCACCGCCGTGACCCGGCTGCTCGTCGCCCGGATGCCGGGCCCGGTACGCGACGGCGTTCGCACCGGTCTGGTGGCCGGGCTGCTGCTGCTCGGCGCGGGCGCGGGCGCGGCCGGCCTGGCGGTGGCCACCGGCGGCGGGGACGCGGCCGACATGATCGGGGCGTACCGGACCGGGGTCGCCGGGCAGGCCGGCGTCACCCTGGTCAGCGTCGCGTACGCGCCCAACGCGGCGGTCTGGTCGACGAGTTACCTGCTCGGGCCGGGCTTCGCGGTCGGGACCGACACCGCGGTCCGCACCAGCGAGGTGTCGGTCGGCGCGCTGCCGGCCGTGCCGCTGCTCGCTGGCCTGCCGCGCGGCCCGGTGGACGGCTTCGGCGCCCTGCTGCTCGCGGTGCCGGTGCTGGCCGGGATGGTCGCCGGCTGGCTGCTGGCCCGTCGGCTGGCTCGACTCGCCGGGCCGGAGCGGGCCGCGCAGCGCTGGGCCGAGTTGCTGGCGCCGGCAGCACTGGCCGGGCCGGTGGCCGGCTTGGTGCTCGGTGCGGCCGCTGCGGTCTCCGGTGGGCCGCTCGGCGCCGGTCGACTGGCCCAGGTCGGGCCGGTGGGTTGGCAGGTCGCGGTGGTGGCGGCCGGTGTCATCGCGGTCGGCGCGCTGCTCGGCGCCGCGGCCACCCGGGCGCTGACCCGCGGGCCCGCGCAGTAGACGAGCGCGGGGCGCCCCGGACGGAATCCGGAACGCCCCGTAGCTGCTCGAGTCGTCAGGGCTGGGTCGGCAGGCCGACATTCAGCGCGACGCTCAGGATGACCGAGATGATGCCCAGCCCGACGCCGACCGCACCGCAGATCAGACCGGCCTTGGCCTGGCCGGCGTTGTTGGCCTGACCCTGGGCCACCTTCTGCTTGGCGAGATAGCCGGTCACGATGCCGGCGATGCCGACCGGGATGCCCAGGTACAGGCAGCAGACCAGCGGGATCGACGCGATACCGAGGATCATCGACACCAGGCCGAGGGTGTTGTTCTGCCCCTGCGCCTGCGGGTACCCGGCGTTCGGGTAGGTCGGGCCGGCGCCGTACGGGGGCTGCTGCTGGGCGTACGGGTCCTGGTACGGCGGCTGCTGCCCGTACGGCTGCCCCGAGCTGGGCTGCTGACCGTACGGGGCCTGCGGCGCGGCGTACGGGTCGTGCGGCTGCTGACCGTACGGCTGGCCGGAGGTGGGCTGCTGACCGTACGGGGCCTGCGGCGGCTGGGGGGCGGTCGGGTCCTGGTTGGGCTGCTGGCCGTACGGGTCCTGACCGGGGTTACCGGGCTGCATTCGAGAAGCTCCTTGGACTGGTTCCGTCAGTTGGTGCTCTTTGTTTCCATCCATGATCGCGGTCAGTCCTCCCAATGCCCAGTACAGCAACAGGACGACATGCCTCCCGAAGCGGGCAAATGCGCCCTTGTTGGCCGCTTCGTCTGCCGGATCAGGGCGGCGTGTGGGCCGGTGCGGCGTTCGGACCGAGCGAGCGGCAGCGTACCGGGTCGACGCACGTCGGCACCGTCGATGATCGGCGCGCCGCCCAGCCGAAGGGCGTCCCTGACCTGCCCGATAGGGTGGCCCGGTGACCGAGCCCGCGCGTGTCGCCCGCATCGTCGTCCTCATCTCCGGCTCCGGGAGCAACCTTCAGTCGTTGCTGGATGCCGCCGCCGACCCCGTGTACGGCGCGCAGGTCGTCGCGGTCGGCGCGGACCGCGACGGCATCGCGGGCCTGGACCGGGCCGAAGCGGCCGGGGTGCCGACCTTCGTCGAGCGGGTCCGCGACCACGGCACCCGGGAGGCGTGGGACCGCGCGCTCGCCGCGCACGTCGCGAAGCACCAACCCGACCTGGTCATCTCCGCCGGTTTCCTCAAGCTGGTCGGTCCGCACTTCCTCGCCGCCTTCGGCGACCGCTACCTGAACACCCACAACACGCTGCTGCCGGCGTTCCCCGGCATCCACGGCCCGCGTGACGCCCTCGCCTACGGCGTGAAGCTCACCGGAGCCACCCTCTTCTTCGTCGACGCCGGCATGGACACCGGGCCGATCGTCGCGCAGGTCGCGGTGCCGGTGCTGGACGACGACGACGTGGACACGCTCACCGAGCGCATCAAGGAAGCCGAGCGGCGCCAGCTCGTCGAGCAGGTCGGTCGCCTGGTCCGCGAAGGCTGGACCATCACCGGAAGGAAGGTCACGGTTCCGTGAGTCCCACTCAGGACGGACGTCGCCCGATCAGGCGGGCGCTGGTCAGCGTCTACGACAAGACCGGGCTGGTCGAGCTGGCTCAGGCCCTGCACGCGGCCGGCGTGGAGATCGTTTCCACCGGCAGCACGGCGGGCACCATCGCCGCCGCCGGGGTGCCGGTGACGCCTGTGGAGACGGTGACCGGGTTCCCCGAGGTGCTCGACGGCCGGGTGAAGACCCTGCACCCGAAGGTGCACGCGGGTCTCCTCGCGGACCTGCGGAAGGACACGCACGTCGCGCAGCTCGACGAGCTGGGTGTGGCGGCGTTCGACCTGCTGGTCTCCAACCTCTACCCCTTCCAGGCGACAGTCGCCTCCGGCGCCGGCGTCGAGGAGTGCGTGGAGCAGATCGACATCGGTGGCCCGGCCATGGTGCGGGCCGCCGCCAAGAACCACGCCTCGGTCGCCGTACTCACCGACCCGGCCGGTTACCCGGCGCTGATCGGCGCGCTCAGCGAGGGTGGCTTCACACTGGCCCAGCGTCGCGCGCTGGCCGCTCGCGCGTTCGCCGACATCGCCGAGTACGACGTCGCGGTGGCCCAGTGGTGCGCCCGGGAGCTGGCACTCGCCGACGACTCGTGGCCGCAGTTCGCGGGGCTGGCGCTGCGCAAGTCGACCGCGCTGCGCTACGGCGAGAACCCGCACCAGCCCGCCGCGCTCTACACCGACCCGGACGCCCCGGCGGGGCTGGCCCAGGCCGAGCAGCTGCACGGCAAGGAGATGTCGTACAACAACTACGTCGACGCCGACGCCGCCTGGCGGGCCGCGAACGACTTCGCCGACCAGCCGGCGGTGGCGATCATCAAGCACGCCAACCCGTGCGGCATCGCGGTCGGCGCGGACGTCGCCGAGGCGCACCGCCTGGCGCACGCCTGTGACCCGGTGTCGGCGTTCGGCGGCGTCATCGCGGTCAACCGGCCGGTCTCGGTCGAGCTGGCCCGGCAGGTCGCCGAGATCTTCACCGAGGTGGTGGTCGCCCCCGGCTTCGACGAGGACGCGGTCGAGGTGTTGCAGGGCAAGAAGAACATCCGGCTGTTGCGGGCACCGGCCTGGACGCCGGCGCTGGTGGAGTTGCGGCAGGTGACCGGGGGCGTGCTGGCCCAGGTCGCCGACCGGGTGAACGCCCCCGGCGACGACCCGGCCAACTGGCAGTTGGTGACCGGCGAGGCCGCCGACGAGGAGCTGCTGCGCGACCTCGCGTTCGCCTGGCGGGCGGTCCGCGCGGTGAAGAGCAACGCGATCCTGCTCGCCAAGGACGGCGCCACCGTCGGCGTCGGCATGGGTCAGGTCAACCGGGTCGACTCGGCGCAGCTCGCGGTCGCCCGCGCCGGTGCCGACCGGGCCCGCGGCTCGGTCGCCGCCTCGGACGCGTTCTTCCCGTTCGCCGACGGCCCGCAGATCCTCATCGACGCGGGCGTCCGCGCCATCGTCCAGCCCGGCGGCTCCATCCGCGACGAAGAGGTAATCGAAGCCGCCAAAAAGGCAAACGTAACGATGTACCTAACGGGAACCCGCCACTTCTTCCACTGACCCCCGCCTGCACCGCGTCGATCATGAAGTTATTGCCCTGACACGCCGACGTGCAGGGCAATAACTTCATGATCAACGGCCCAGGCCGGTGCGGTCAGGCCGGGGTGGTGGGGCGTAGCTCGGCGAAGTGGCAGGCGGAGGGGTGCGGGTCCGCAGCGCGGGGGACCGTTGCGGGGTCCTCGACCGCGCAGATGTCCTGGGCCTTCCAGCAGCGGGTCCGGAAGTGGCACCCGCTCGGCGGGTCGGCCGGGCTGGGCACGTCGCCGACCAGCCGGATCATGTTGCGCTGGTCGCGGGCCTCCGGGTCCGGCACCGGCACGGCGGAGAGCAGCGCCTGGGTGTACGGGTGGGTGGCCCGCTCGTAGATCTCGTCCTCGGTGCCGATCTCGACGATCCGGCCGAGGTACATCACCGCCACGCGGTCGGCGATGTGCCGCACCACGGACAGGTCGTGCGCGATGAAGATGTACGAGAGCCCCAGCTCGCCCTGCAACCGCTTGAGCAGGTTGATCACCTGGGCCTGGATGGAGACGTCCAGCGCCGACACCGGCTCGTCGCAGACGATCACCTCGGGGCGCAGCGCGAGGGCGCGGGCGATGCCGATGCGCTGGCGCTGACCGCCGGAGAACTGGTGCGGGTACCTGTTGATGTGCTCCGGGTTGAGCCCGACCAGGTCCAACAGTTCCTGGACCCGCTTGGCCTTGCTGCCCTTCGGCGCGGCATCCGGGTGGATCTCGAACGGCTCACCGATGATGTCGCCGACGGTCATCCGCGGGTTCAGCGAGGTGTACGGGTCCTGCATCACCATCTGCATGTTGCGGCGCAGCCGGCGCAGCTCGCCCCCGGAAGCCTTGAACAGGTCCCTGCCCTCCAGGGTGGCGCGTCCGGAGGTGGGCGTCTCCAACCGCATCAGCAGCCGGGCCAGGGTGGACTTGCCGCAGCCGGACTCGCCGACCACGCCGAGCGTCTCGCCCCGACGCAGCTCGAAGCTCACCCCGTCGACGGCCTTCACCGCCCCGATCTGCCGCTGGAAGAGCACGCCCTGAGTGATCGGGAAGTGCTTCACCAGGTTGTCGACGGAGAGGATGGTCTCGCCGCGGACCTTGGTGGGGTTAGCGGGCGACGCTGTCATCACGAACCTCCTGCGCGAAGTGGCAAGCGCTGGTCCGGCCGTCGCCGAGGACCAGGTCGTGCGGCACCACGTCCACGCAGACCTGCTGGACGTACGGGCACCGGGGGTGGAACGGGCAGCCGGACGGGATGCGCATCAGGTTCGGCGGCAACCCCTTGATCGTCGACAGTTCCTGGCCGCGGACGTCCAGGCGCGGAATCGATTCCAACAACCCCTTGGTGTACGGGTGGGCGGGCGCCTTGTAGAGCGAGCGGACGTCGGCGTGCTCGACGATCCGGCCGGCGTACATGACCGCGATCCGGTCGGCGACGCCGGCGACCACACCCAGGTCGTGGGTGATCAGGATCATCGCCATGTTGAGTTCCCGGCGCAGGTCGGCCAGCAGGTCCATGATCTGGGCCTGCACTGTCACGTCGAGTGCCGTGGTGGGCTCGTCGGCGATCAGCACCTTCGGATCCAGCGCCAACGCCATGGCGATCATGACGCGCTGCCGCATACCGCCGGAGAACTGGTGCGGGTAGTCGCCGATCCGCTTGGCGGCACCCGGGATCTTGACCAGATCCATCAGTTCGACGGCACGACGTCGAGCGTCGGCCCGGGACATGCCGGCGCGCTGGCGCAGCGTCTCACCGATCTGCCAGCCAACCGGGAAGACCGGGTTGAGGGCGGAGAGCGCGTCCTGGAAGATCATCGCGATCTCCTTGCCGCGTACCTGCCGGCGCTGCTCCTCGGACTGGGTGAGCAGGTCCTGACCCTGGTAGAGGATCTGGCCGGAGCGGACGAACGCGGGCGGGGTGTCCAGGATGCCCATGATCGCCTGGGCGGTGACCGACTTGCCGGAGCCGGATTCGCCGAGCACGGCCAGGGTCTCGCCGGCGTCCAGGTGGTAGGAGACGCCGTTGATCACCCGGGCGACACCCTCGTTGGTACGGAACTCGACGTGCAGGTCCCGCAACTCCAGCAGGTGACCGCCCTCGGGTGTGGCGGAGGCGGGCGTGGGTGGAATGGTCATAGCTGTGCCTGCCTTTCGCTCGCGACTGCGGGGCTCGCTTCGCTCACTCCTCGCGCTCGCATGAGTCACCGCAGCTTCGGGTCGAAGGCGTCACGGATCGCGTCGCCGAGCATGATGAACGCCAGCACGGTCAGCGCCAGGAAGGTCGACGGGACGATCAACGGGGTGGCCGCCTCCCGCATGTGGATCCGGCCGGTGTCGATGTCCTGACCCCACGAGATGGTGGGCGCCCTCAGGCCGATGCCCAGGAAGGAGAGCGTCGCCTCGGCCGCGATGAACGAGCCGAGCGCGATGGTCAGCACGACGATGGCCGGGGCCAGCGAGTTCGGCAGGATGTGCCGCCACATGATCCGGCTGTTGCCGGCGCCGAGCATCCGGGCCGCCGCGACGTAGTCCTGCTCCTTCGCGGTGATCACCGAGGACCGGACCACGCGGGCGGCGGTGGTCCAGCCGAGGAGGGCCAGCACGAAGACGACAGCGCCGATCCGAGCCCACTGGCTGTCGCTGGACACCCGCTTGAGCAGCACGATCGCGGCCAGCAGCAGCGGGATGCCGAGCACCACGTCGATCACCCGGGAGAGCACCGCGTCGACCCAGCGCCCGAAGTAACCGGCCAGCATGCCGATCACCAGCGCGATGATCCCGGTGCCGAGCGCGGCGAGCGCGCCGACCAGCAGCGAGGCCCGGGTGCCGTAGACCGCCCGGGAGTACGTGTCGCAGCCCTGGAAGTCGTACCCGAAGATGGCCCCGCCGGACGGCCCGGCGTGCTGCCGGGAGAGCAGGCAGTCGTTCGGGTTGTTGGCGGTGAACACTCCGGGGAGCAGCGCCATCAGGGTGAAGAGGACGACAAGCGCCAGCGAGATCCAGAAGATCGGGTTGCGGCGCAGGTCGCGCCAGGCGTCCCCGGCCAGGCTGCGCGGCTTCTGCGGGGCACCGACCTGGTTGGGTGTGCCCGGCTCACCCGAGGGGCCACGTCGCGCGGCCTGGTTCTCGGTGGCCGCCACGGTTTCGAAATCACTCATAGCGGATCCTCGGGTCGAGTACGGCGTACAGGACGTCCACCACCAGGTTCGAGACCAGGTAGACCACGACCAGCACGCTGACGATGCCCACCACCAGGGGGCCGTCCTCGGTGCGGATGCCGCGGAAGAGGTTGAAGCCCACGCCGGGGATGTTGAAGACGCCCTCGGTGATGATCGCGCCGCTCATCAGGTTGCCCAGTTCCACACCGAGGAAGGTGACCACCGGGATCAGCGAGTTGCGCAGCACGTGGACGACGACGATGCGGCGCTTGACCAGGCCCTTGGAACGGGCGGTCCGGACGTAGTCCGCGCGCAGGTTCTCCGCCACCGAGGCTCGGGTGAGTCGCAGAGCGGTGGCCAGCGACAGCGAGCCGAGCACGATGCCCGGCAGCAGGAGCGCGTAGAACGTCGGGTTGGAGCCGGCGGTGGGTGGGAAGAGCTGCCACTTGACGCCGAGGAGATACTGCGCCAGCGGCGCCAGCACGATGGTCGGGATGCCCAGCACCAGCAGGGTCAGCACCAGCGTCGAGTTGTCGAAGATGCTGGCCCGGCGGATGCCGGCGAGCACTCCTGCGGTGACCCCGAAGATGATCGCCACAGCGAGCGCGATGAGCGCGAGCTGCACGGTGACCGGCCAGGCCTGCTGGAGGATGTCACCGATGCTCCGACCGGTGAGCGACTCGCCCAGGTTGCCCTGGAGCAGGTTCTTCACGTAGTCGAAGTAGCGGTAGAAGAAGCCGCCGACGCCCGTGGCGTCCAGGTGGTACTTCTCGGTCAGGTACGCCCGTTGGGCTGGCGTCACCGGCCGCTCACCGGCGAGCGCCTGGATCGGGTCGCCCTGCCCGGCGAATGTCAGCGCGTAGACGATCAGGGTGGTCCCGAAGAACGCCAGGACCATCTGCAGTAGGCGCCGCAGGATGTAGCGGAACATGCTTAGCAGTCTCTCCGGAAATGTGCGAAAGGGTCGCAGGACGGCATCTCTGGTCGTACCCGAAATATCCGAGACGCGCCGTCCGGCCCGGGGGAGCCGGCACCACCGACGCCGGGTCCGCTGCTGCGGCCCGGCCCCGGCGGTGCGGTCCGGGCCACCCGGGCATCGTCGCCCAGGTGGCCCGCACCATGGTCAGCTCAGCTGGCTGCTTCGATCTTGATGAGGTTGACCCGCTGGAACAGGTCCATCTCCACGTTCTTGACCTTGGACGAGGTGCCGAACACGTTCTCGCCGAAGCGGAGCGGGATCACCGGCATGTCCTTGGCCAGGATGTCCTCCGCCTGCTGGTACTTGGCGATCGCCTCGTCCTGCGTCTTGGCGGCGGAACCCTCCTTGACCAGCTTGTCGAACTCCGGGTTGCTGTAGCCGTAGTAGTTCGACGAGCCGTTCGTGCTGTACAGCGGGCCGAGGTAGTCCTCCATGGACGGGTAGTCCATGACCCAGCCCAGCCGGAACATGCCCACCGGCTGCTTCTTCTCGACCTTGGTGAGCAGGTCGGCGAACTTCGGCTCGGCCGAGCCGACAACGTCCACGCCCAGGTTGGCCTTCAGCTGGTTGGCTGTCGCGTCGACCCAGTCCTTGTGACCGCCGTCGCCGTTGTAGGAGATGACGATCTTCGACGGTCCGCCGGCGGCCTGGTAGAGCTTCTTGGCCTCGGTCGGGTTGAACTCGCCGGCCTTGCCCGCGGTGTTGTCCCGGTAGCCCGGCAGGACCGGCGAGACGAAGGAGCGCGCCGACTGCTGCGAGCCCTTGAAGACCGACTTGGTGATCTCGTCACGGTCGATCGCCATCGAGATGGCCTTGCGCACGTCCGGGTTGCTGAAGTTCTTGTCGAACGTCGGGAAGGCCAGGAACTGGAACGACGACATTGGGCTGGTCTTGTAGCGGTCGCCCAGGTCGGTCGGCGCGCTGCCGAGGCTCTCGGTCGGGATCGTCGGGAGCACGTCCAGGTTGTCGCCCAGCACGTCCGCGTAGGCCGCGGTGAGCTGCTGGTAGACCCGGAACTCGACGTCCTTCACCTTGGGCTTCTCGCCCGGGTAGGCGTCGTACCGCTCGACGTCGATCTTGCTGTCGTGCTGCCAGGCGCCCTTCATCTTGAACGGGCCCTGACCGATCGGTGCCTGCTCGTAAGAGTCCTTGAGCACACCCGGGGCCGAGAAGGCGGCGTCCGGCAGCGGGTAGAACGCGTTGTAGCCGAGCATCGTCTTGAAGTCGATGTACGGAGCGCTGAGCGTCACCTGGAAGGTCAGGTCGTCGACCTTCTTCAGGCCGGACATCTCCTTGGCCTTCGGCTTGTCGCCCTGCAGGTCCTGGTAGCCGGCGATCTTCTCGAAGAAGTAGCTGCCGCCCTGGCCGTTGGGCGCGTAGGCGCCGTAGTTCCACGCGTTGATGTAGTCATCGGACGTGACCTTCTCACCGTTGTGGAAGGTGTAGCCGTCCTTGAGCTTGATCGTCCAGACCGTGTTGTCGGACGAGGTGATCGACTCTGCGGCGACCTCGTACGGCTTGTTCTGGGCGTCGTAGTCGACGAGCGGGCTGAACAGGCCGGCGAGCACCTGCGACCCGGACGTCTCGGTGGTGTTGGTCGGAACCAGGTGCTGGGGCTCGGCGATCTGAATGCTGACCGCCGAACTGCCGTTGCCGCCGGATCCACCGCTTCCGCCGCTGCCGCAGGCCGCGAGGCCCAGCGTCACCGCGAGCGGGAGGGCGGTCCAGGCAGCGAGTCTACGAACTCGCATTGAGCCTCCTCATCTCCTCACGCTGCGCAGTCAGGCCCGACGCTGGGTTACGCTGCGCAACAAGCGGTAACGGTAGGTCGGCGGCGGCCCTTCGACAACGGCGCGGTTGCGGATGGGTAACGGTCTGGGGTGGCCTCGCTTGCCGAGGGCGGGCGAATCTGCTAATCGAAACCGGGTTTATCGGCGGTGTCCTGCGAATACTTGGACGGCAGGCGAGCCGATTGAGCACCCCTGGGTCGGGTTGACGTCTCCTGGGGTGAGCGTCCGGTCTCTGGTGGTGTCGGCCCGGTCCGTCTGGTTCGGCCGTGATCGAATCCACAGATCGTTACCGAGGGTGACTAGCGACACGTCACAGAAGGTGACTCTGTCAGTGGTGAGCTCAGCTCCCGCCAGCCGCCGGTACCGGCAGGCGGCGGTGTCGGTGGACTCCCCGAGCTGAGGTCGTCTGAACCGCGGGTGGTGGCCGTGAGACGATCTGGTCGTGACGGCGACGCTTCTGGACGGCAAGGCAACCGCAGCGGAGATCAAGGACGAGCTGCGCATACGGGTCAAGGCACTCGCGGAACGCGGCATCACCCCGGGGCTCGGCACTGTCCTGGTCGGGGCGGACCCGGGCAGCCAGGCGTACGTCAACGGCAAGCACCGCGACTGCGCCGAGGTGGGCATCGCCTCGATCCGCCGCGAACTGCCGGCCGACGCCACCCAGCAGCAGGTCGACGACGTGCTGGCCGAGCTGAACGCCGACCCGGCGTGCCACGGCTACATCGTCCAGTTGCCGCTGCCGGCCCACCTCGACACCCAGCGGGTGCTGGAACTGATCGACCCGGACAAGGACGCCGACGGGCTGCACCCGGTCAACCTGGGTCGGCTCGTGCTCGGCTACGACGGCCCGCTGCCGTGCACCCCACGCGGCATCGTCGAGCTGCTCCGCCGACACGACGTGGCGCTGCGCGGTGCCACCGTCGCGGTGGTCGGTCGCGGCAACACCGTCGGCCGCCCGCTCGGCCTGCTGCTCACCCGGCGCAGCGAGAACGCCACTGTCACCCTCTGCCACACCGGCACCCTGGATCTCGCCTCGCACACCCGTGCCGCCGACATCGTCATCGTCGCGGCCGGCGTACCGGGTCTGCTCACCGCCGACATGATCAACCCCGGCGCGGTGGTGGTGGATGTCGGCATCACCCGCGTGATCGGCGCGGACGGCAAGGGCCGCTACACCGGCGACGTGGACCCGGAGGTGGCCGAGACGGCCGGCGCGCTGGTCCCGATGCCCGGCGGCGTGGGCCCGATGACCCGGGCCATGCTGCTCAGCAACGTGGTGGAGCGCGCCGAGCGCGGCTGACCCGTAGCTCTTCAGCGCCCGACCCGGACGGCGGTGACGTTCGCCCCATCCTGGCGATGCCCGCCGCCCCTGGCCTGATCGGTGCCAGGATGACTGATACGGTCCGGAAAACCGACTGGTATCAGGGAGTGGGACGACCATGGGTAAGAAGGTCACTGTCGTCGGGGCTGGCTTCTACGGCTCCACCACCGCACAGCGCCTGGCCGAGTACGACGTCTTCGACACCGTTGTGATCACCGACATCGTGGAGGGCAAGCCCGCGGGCCTCGCGCTCGACCTCAACCAGTCCCGGGCCATCGAGGGCTTCGAGACCAAGGTGGTCGGCGTGACCACCGGCCCCAACGGTGAGGGCTACGAGGGCATCGAGGGCTCCGACGTCGTCGTGATCACCGCTGGTCTGCCGCGGAAGCCCGGCATGAGCCGGATGGACCTGCTGGAGACCAACGCCAAGATCGTCCGTCAGGTCGCTGAGAACGTCGCCAAGTACGCCCCGAACGCCGTCGTCATCGTGGTCTCCAACCCACTCGACGAGATGACCGCGCTGGCCCAGCTCGCCACCCAGTTCCCGAAGAACCGGGTGCTCGGCCAGGCCGGCATGCTCGACACCGCCCGGTTCAGCAACTTCGTCGCCGAGGCGCTGGCCGTGCCGGTGGCCTCGGTACGCACGCTGACCCTGGGCTCGCACGGCGACACCATGGTCCCGGTGCCGTCGAGGAGCACCGTCAACGGCACGCCGCTGCGTGACGTGATGCCGGCCGAGCAGATCGAGGAGCTGGTCGTCAAGACCCGCAACGGTGGCGCCGAGGTGGTCGCGCTGCTCAAGACCGGTTCGGCCTACTACGCCCCGTCCGCCGCCGCGGCCCGGATGGCGAAGGCCGTCGCGGAGGACTCCGGCGAGGTCATGCCGGTCTGCGCCTGGGTCGACGGCGAGTACGGCATCTCCGGTGTCTACCTGGGTGTCGAGGCCGAGATCGGCGCCGAGGGCGTCAAGCGGATCGTCGAGACCGACCTGGACGCCGACGAGCTTGCCAGTCTCCTCGCGGCCGCCGAGGCCGTCCGCGCCAAGCAGGGCGACATCTCCAACATGTAGTTCTCCGAACCACCGCACCACCGAAGGGGGGGGCGGCCCCGCCGGCGGGCGCCATGACGCC
>NZ_JBEXHP010000057.1:19893-37278 GCF_040607895.1 Micromonospora sp. NPDC005220 | reverse complement strand
GGCGGAGGGGAAACGCCCGGTTACATTCCGAACCCGGAAGCTAAGCCCTCCAGCGCCGATGGTACTGCACTCGTGAGGGTGTGGGAGAGTAGGACACCGCCGGACAATCTTCCAGGAAAGGCCACCCCTCACGGGGTGGCCTTTCCTGCGTTCCCCCCTGTCCTGGTTCATCGAACCCGGGCTACCACGAACGGGTCCGGGGCTGCCACGGTCACGCGCGATCCTTGTTGTCGTGGCCTTATCGACGCGGTGACACCACGACAACCAGGTCAACACCGTTGCGTGAGCGCTGCGGCCGGCGGGTCACCCCATGCCGGCGAAAGGGCTCCTGGCCGATCACCGCAGGTGGAGCGAGTAGCCCGCCCCGATCACGCCGTTCCGGGCGTCGACACGGCGTGGAATGCACCTCATGTCGGGGCAGAAACTCCACAACCGCGGAGCAGGGGCAGCGCAGGCGCGCGTCGATCATGCAGTTGTGGTGCCCGGCTTAGCCATTTACAGGCGTTTTGTTGCCCACCACAACTGCGTGATCGGCGAGGTGGCCCCGGTTGACGAACAGCCGTCCCGCCTGACGCAATAGCGGTGACAACCACGATCTTGCACCCTCCGGTCCGCGGTCCACGGACCGCTCCCGGGGCCCGGGCGAAGCGGCAGGCGGTCTGGCGGACGGGCCGCCTGGTCGGGGCCCGGCGGACGGCCGGTGACGCGGGTGTCAGTCCCGGGTCTGCATGCCGTGGCGGAGGTTGCGTAGCAGGCCGCCGGCGTCGCTGACCGACCGGCCCGGGTGCAGGAGACTCGCACGGTGCCGCTGCCACCGAAGGGCGGCAAACGCTCGACAACGCCGCTGCGGTGGCCTCTGAGCAGGCTCAGGACGTCTTCGGTCCGCAGACGTAGCGGGGCTCCGCGTCGTAGCGCCAGGTGAACTTCTCCCGCTTGACCACCGCACCGTCCTTCTTGATAACCCGGAAGGCGTCCTGGGTGAAGCCGTTGATGCCGTTGGTCTCGATGCACGAGGGGCCGGGAGCCAGGTGGATCTGCTTCGGTGTCGTGATGTTGCGGCGCGGCCCATACTCCGTCTTCACGCTGTCGTAGATCTTCGTGCTCCAGATCGACACGGTGATCGTGCTGGACGTGTACGAGGTGTCGATGAGCACGCCGTACTCGGTGTTGTTGCGGAACTTGAAGTCCAGACTCGGCCAGAAGATGGTCGACTCGATCACCGCCGGGTACCTGTCGAACCAGTACGAGTGCGGCTTGTGCTCGACGTCCTCCAGCCCCGCGTAGTAGGTCGCGTTGAACAGCGTGGTGGTGAACTGCGAGGTACCGCCGCCGACGCCCGGCACCAGCTTGCCGTCGAGGATGACCGGTGCGTCCCGGTAGCCCTGGGCGTAGCCACGCTCGCCGGTGTGCCCGTTGAGCGAGAACGTCTTGCCGGGCAGCACGACCGTGCCGTCCACCTTCCTGGCGATGGTCGCGATGTTCTGGCTGCGCGACGAGGCCATGCCACCGGTGAAGCGGGTGGTGAAGGTGGAGACCCGCTCCTTGATGCCCAGGCTGGCGAGCTTCTCCCCGGTCAGCTGCGGCGGCGTCGCCTTCAACTCGCCGGTCACCTCGCGGCCGTCCGCCTTCGGTAGCACGGCCAGCAGGTCCCGACTGAGGGCGGCGGCGTCCAACTGCTGCCCGGCTCGCCCCTCGGTGGTGGTGGGCCGGTTGCCGGCGATCTTCATCGTGGCGTCCTTCGGTGGCGCCTCGATGGTGGCCAGCTTGTCGCCGAGCGCTGTCCGAAGCCGCTTGACGTCCACCGACGGGGTCAGCTTGCCGGCCTTGTCGGCGCTGAACCGCAGGCTCTTCGCGATGGCGGCGGGTGGGATCGTCAGCGAGCCCTTGTTGGTGCGCAGGGTGACCGGTGCGGCGACGGCCGGCTTCGCCAGCTCGCTGACCAGCCGGTCCAACTCCTCCGGGGTGGTCGCCGGGTGGGTCTCCACCAGGGGCACGGTGACCGGTGCGCCGGCCAACCAACCGGCGCGGACCACCTCGGCGGAGCGCTGCGGGTTCAGGGTCAGCCCCGGCTTGGGCGGTACGACCTTGGGCGTGGTGCCCTGATAGGTGATCGCTGGCATGGTCATCCCCTGGGCCTGCTCGCCGAGCACCTTACGGAGCGCGCCGTCCAACCGGTCCTCGTCGACGGTCACCACAGGCTCGACAGTGCGGGAGCCGACCAGCCGGCTGACCGGGTGAGCGTCCGCCTCAGCCGCAGCCGCGACGGTCGCCGGCACGTCGACGGCCAGCCCCACCTCGGCCGGGTTGATCTCGGCGGTACGCCCGTCGACGGTGACCTTCAGTGGGGCGCCGAGCGTTGCCGCCCGCCGGTCCAGCTCCGCCCGCAACTCCCGGTCGGCATCCGGGCGGCTCCGGCCGCCCAGCTCGGTGCCGAGCACGCTGGTGCCGCGGGGAACATCACCGGCGTACGCCCAGGCGCCGGCACCCGCCACGGCGGCGAGGACGGCACCGGTGATGCCGGCGGCGAGCAGCATCCGCACCCGGCGCGGGCGGCCCGGGCCGCCGTCCAGTTCGCCGGGAACGGCTGTCGTGACCGGCTCGGATCCTTCGTCCGGCCAGGTGACCGCGGTGACCTGCACGGTGGGCCGGTCGTCGGCGGGTGGACTCTTTTCGCCGTACAGCGTCACTGCAACCTCGATCGCCAGGGTGCCGCGGGAGGTCCTCCCTCCCGGAGGCACCTACGGTAACGAATGCCCGGCCGTCCTCGTGGCTGCGCCCACCAGGCGCTGCTACCGCGTGTCGTTCGGCGTGTCGCAGCGACCCGGGGCCGATGCCGGCGGCGGACCACCGACGTGGCACGGTGGCCGGGTGGACACTGCGGAGCGGGTGTTGGCGTACGGGGGCGGTTGGCTGGACCGGGCGGGTCCGTTGCGCACCGATCCGACACGGTTGAGCGCGCTGCTCACCGACCCGACAACCGTGCTGCTGCCGATGTGGCGGGACCGCTGTCTCGTCGACGGCCACGGGCCGGTTCGGCTCGGCGCGGAGCGCGCGGCGCTGGTCCGATCCGCCGCCAGCGAGACCGTCTTCCTGGGGCTCGATGCGGAGGTCGCCCTGTTCGCCGCGGACCTCTCCGCACTCCCCGAGCGATCCGCCGTCGAGATGGCCGGCGCGGTTCGGTCCGTCGACGTGCGGGCGCTGGTCGGGCGGCTCGAACCCGGCGACGCGGCCGTCCAGGCGTACGCCAGGGGTTTGTTGCACTGGCACCGGCAACAGCGATTCTGCGGGACGTGCGGCGCTGCGGCCGTCGCGGGCGGTGGCGGGCACCTGCGGACCTGCACCGGCGCGGAGTGTGGACGCCTGCTGTTCCCCCGGATCGAGCCGGCGATCATCGTGTTGGTCGAGGCGCCCGGTCAGCCGGGGCGCTGTCTGCTGGCCCGGCACGCGGGTGCGGCCGAGGACGCCTACTCGACGCTGGCCGGCTTCGTCGAGGTCGGCGAGAGCCTGGAGGACGCGGTCCGTCGGGAGATGGCCGAGGAGGCGGGCGTGACCGTCACCGACGTGACCTACCAGGGGTCGCAGGCGTGGCCGTTCCCCGCCGGCCTGATGGTGGGCTTCCGGGCCACCGCCACCTCCGAGGAGGTACGCGTCGACGGCGAGGAGTTGCTGGAGGCGCGCTGGTTCACCCGGGCGGAGCTGCGGGACCGGGCGGCCTCCGGTCGGACGCTCGGTCGGGTGGACGCGATCGACCACCGCCTCCTGGAGGACTGGCTCGCGGAGAGCTAGTCCGGGTCGACCACCGGTGCCCGAGCCGGCCGACGGGCCGCCACGGCCATCATCGCGGTGGTGACGATGGCCGTGCCCAGGGCCGCGAGGAGCAGACCGGGAACGGTACCGGGGCGTAGCGTCGCGGTGGCGACCACCAGGCCGGCCATGCCCACCCACAGCGGTGCAGCCGCCCACCGTGCACCGGCGGCGAGGCGGTCGTTGAGCAGCACGAACGTCACCGCGTAGAGCGCACCGACCGCCGCGAAGAGGGGCGCGTACCGGCCCAGGTGGTCGTAGTCGGGCCCACCGGCGAGGCGGAAGGCGAGCCCTCCGGCGAGCGTCGAGGCGAGGACCAGCACCACGCCACACCCGCCCGTCACAGCGAGCGCAACCGTTCGGCTGCGCTGGTCACCGCGGGCCAGCCGGGGCAGGGCGAGGACGGCGGCGACCTGCGGCGCCCAGAGTGCGCCCTTGCTCAGCACAGTGCCGACCGAGTACGCCCCGGCATCCGACGGGGGCAGCAGTTGCCGGGCCAGCAGCAGATCGGCGTAGGAGACGACAAGCATCGCCAGGGTGGCGCCGCAGCCGGCAACGACCTGCGCGGCGGTCAGCCGTGGTGCGGTGGACGGTCGTCCGGGCTGGCGGGCGAGTCGGGCCAGCACCGCCGGGGCGAGCGCGGCGGTCAACGCGCCGACCGCGAGCGCGCCGGTCGGTCCCGCGCCGAGCAGCAGCCCAGCGATCACACCGCCGTAGCGGCCGGCGGCGAGCACTGCCATCCCGATGGCCAGTCGGACGAAACGCTGACCACCCTGCAACTCACCGAGGGACCGGGAGGAGAGCACGATCGCCGCCGTGGTGACCGCCAGCAGCGCGGGCATCTCCACCGGGAGATCGAGGGCGGTGACCAGCAGTGGCGTCGCCGCGACCAGGGTTCCCGCGGACACCGCGGCGGTGACAGCGGTGAGCCGGCGAGTGTCGGAGGATCCGTGCCGGGCGTGGTGCACGGCGACGGCCAGTTGCAGACCGAGCCCGGGGACACCGACGATGGCCACCAGACCGAGGGCGGCGGCGAGCGCGCTGAGGTCGGCCGGGTCGAGCCGCCGAGCGGCCAACACCGGGACCAGGTAGGCCAGGCCGTTGACGAGAACCCCGGCCAGGGTGACGCTGATCCCCGCGGCGCCGAGACCGCTGTTCCGTCCGCCCGTCCCCACCGCGTCGGCCGGTCGCGCTGTCTCCGCCGGTGGCGCTGTCTCCGCCACTGGGTCTGTCTCCGCCGGGCTGACAGGTTTCCGAAGCCTCACGTGATCTCCGAGAAGGTCGAGCGCTGCCCGTCGGCTGGCCCTGCCGCCGGGCCCGGCCGCGCCGGATCGGCCCCGTCCGGTTCGGCCGGATCGGCCGTGGTCGGCTCGGCGGCGTCCGGTTTCGGTTCCTCCGCGACCAGCGCAGCCGCCGGATCGGCCCCGGTCGGCGTGGCCCGGCGTACCGGTCGTCGGCGGGCGGCGGTGGTGAGCCAGAGGGCACCCAGGGCGACGACGATCGTGAGTTGCACAAGCGCGTCGGTGTTCCGCCGCGTCGAGTCGAGGTAGAGCCACCCGGCGAGCAGGACGAGCGCGCCCGGGAGCCACGTCTCGACGGCCCGGCTGATCGTCCTGGCTCGACGTGGGTCGGCCGGCCAGGGCAGGCGGCGTGGGCCGGGTACCGCGAGCATGAATCCCGCCGCGACCAGCAGACCGCCGATGAGGCCGCTGGAGAGCACCAACGCGCCGGCCCCGACGGCCAGCAGCGGCAGCGAGCGGGTGACCCGGGGTCGGCCACCCGGTACGGCGGTCGCCGAGGCTCGCCCGGTGGGCTGTCGGGCGGGCAGCACCGCGAGCAGCACCACCACCGCGAGCAGGATGCCGCCGAGGAGAAGCCCGGCCCTGTACGGGGTGTCCGGGGCGAACCGCAACAGCACTTCTCCGGAGGCGCCGGCGGGAAGGACCCAGCCCTGCTGCCACCCGTCCACCACCAGTGGTTTCAGCGTCCGCCCGCCGAGGGTCGCCTGCCACCCGGTGTTGGTGTTCTCCCGCACGGCGAGCACCCGGTCGACGGGGTGGCTGGACACCCGTACCCGTCGCTCGGTGGCCGCCCAGGATTCGATCTCGATGGCACTGGCGGTCGCCGAGGCAGGCGTGGGCGTCCGTGGCACCAGGGCGACCCTGGTGGGCGAGGCCAGCTGGCTCGGTGTGGCGACGATGCGGTGCTCCCCGCTGCCGAGGTCAAGCTGCCGGGGCGTGTCGCGGCCGCACAGCGTCACCGGCATCTCGCGCATCTCCAGCAGGTCGCGCAGCGTGCCGCGGAGCGAGGTGGTCACCCGCGCCGCGCCGATCCGCAGCGTCGGACCCGATCCGCAGGCCAGCGACACGGGGGCGTCGAGGTTCGGTGCGACGGTGGGCGCTCCGGGTAGCACTGTCACCTCGCCGACAGCGATGGGCAACTGCTCCGGCAACCGCAGCTTGTACGGGTCGGTGCTGGTGGCGGAGGGCTTGTCGAGGAATTGGATGGTGATCTCGTCGGTCCGCATCGGCGGGTCCAGGCGGAGCAGCCCGTCGTCGCCGAGCAGGCTGCTGCGAAAGCCGTCGTCGCCGACCACCCGCACACTGCCCAGCCGGGTGGCGGCTGTCTGGTCGTCGACCGAGAAGCGGAGCCCGGTGATGGTCTGCGGCTTGAGCCACTTGAGTCGCAGGATCGGTGCCTCGTCGTCGATAGCCGGCGACCAGCTGGTGGCCGGGTTTCCGTCGAGTGCCGCGCCGGCCCGCCCGGTCGGGTCGGGCACGGCCGTCGAGGAGGCGCTGATCTGCGCCGCGAGGCGCAGCGGCTGTGCGTTGGTCACCAGCTTGTCGAGGGCGTTGTCCAGGCCAGGGCCGGCCGTCGGACGCGCCCACAGCTTGGCGTCGTACCTGCCGGCCGCCGGCAGGGTCAGGGTCCGGTCGATGGTGGACGCGTCCTCGGAACCACGGATGGCGTCGGTGGAGCAGCGAGGGTGCCCGTCGACGGAGAAGCAGGCCGGCGTGGTGGGTGCCGCCGACACGACGACGGTCGCCGGCCGGTCGGTGACCGGTGCGGCGGGGAGGACCAGGGTGCGGCTGGTCTGGATGCCCGGAATCTTGATCTCGGCGATGCCGACCGAGCCGTTTCCGAACGGGCGGAGGTCGTACGCGCCGTCGACCGAGACCCGGACCTCGCGGGTGGCGTGCACGCCGGGCAGCTCGAACACCATGTGATCGCTGAACTGTTCGACGGTGCTGCTCTCGTACCCGGCGCTGACGGTCACCGTCGTGGGCAGGGCGTCGGCCTTCAGGTCGAACCACACCTCGACCCTGGTGACAGTCGTCGGGTTGGCCAGGCCCACCTCGATCCACTGGCGGTCGCTGGGCGAGTACGGCGCGGACTGCCAGGAGGTCGCCGGGTTGCCGTCCATCGCCGCGTACGGCTGGTGCTCGGGGCGGGCGCCGCCGGGGGAGTCCACCTGCGAGCGGGCGGTGGAGGTGCGGATCGCGTTGATGCCCTCGAAGCGGGCGACGGTGGACCGCTCTGCACCCCACTCGGGCAGGTAGTCGTGGGCGGGCGCGCTGACCTCGAAGGTGTCGTCGGCGGTCATGGTCTGGGAGGTGTTGTCGCGTAGTCCGCCGAACGACACGTCGCGTCGGCGGAGCCCGTCGGTCATCGCTACCGGGCCGGTGACGTCGGCGGTAGCGTCGCCGGCCAGGACGGTGGGTGCCGCGCCGAGCTGCCCCGCCGCGGCGAGGTCGAGCAGGGACTCGGGGCCGCCGACCACGGTGGTCACGTCGGCTCTGTCGTACGCGACCACCGGCTCGACGGGCCGGTCGACCCGGTAGACCTCCAGCGCTCGGACGGGCACGTCGAGCCCATGGTCGCGGAACTCGTCGGGGGACGAGGGCCCGCCGCGCAGCGGGCCGAAGGAGGTGACGCGGGTCAGTCCGGGTGAGCGCTCCAGCGCCTGGCGGACCACCGCGGGGCGGGCCGTGTCGGAGCGGCCGTGGTCGAGGTCGGCGCGGAACAGGACGTGGCTGATCCCGGAGCGGGCCAGCAGGTCCGCCAGGCCGGTCGAACCGGAGCCGGTGGCGAGCGTCGACTCGATCACGTCCAGCAGCCGGATGGTGGTCGGTGGGGTGAAGGGGATGGCGTTGCGTACCGCCCACCGGCTGGTGAGCAGCGGCTGGGTGATCTCGTCGGTGGTGCTGCCCCAGTCGTACGACGGGAAGCGCGCCCCGGGTACGACGAGCACCCGGCCGCGCCCCGTGTTCGCGTCGAGCCAGTCGGCGGCTTCGTGCCAGTAGCCGGGTACCTCCTTGACGCTGCCGGGGGTGGCGAGTCCGCCCGCGAGCGCGGGCGTGGCGACCGCCGTCACGGCGACGATGGCGGCACCGGCGGTCAGCCAGGCGCGGGCGACGGTTCGCGGACGGTGCTGCGCGGGTGCGGTGCGCGCCGCCCGGACGGCCAACCCGATCAGGTGCGCCATGCCCAGGCACAGGGGCAGGCGGAGCAGGACGTCGAACTTGTGCACGTTGCGCAGGGGTGCGCCGACGCCGTCGAGGAACTCCTGCTGTGGCCCGGCGAGGATGTTCGGCAGGTCGCTGACGTGTCCGAGACCGACGAGCGCGACGCCGAGTACCACACCGGTGATGAGGAACCGGCGGTGCGGCATCCCACGTCGGGACAGCCCGAGCACACCGAGGGCGGCGACCGCGAGGGTGGCGGCGACCAGTACCGCCTCGTTGGCGAGTCGCGAACCGGACGGGATGGTCGGGCCGAACGGGGAGGCCAGGTAGGCGACCCAGTAGGAGGCTCCGCGCAGCGTGGTCGCCGCGTCGGTGACGCTGGTGGTGTTTCGGGCGGTCTCGATGTAGTCCAGGAAGGGAGGGCTGTACCGCCCGAGGACCAGCAACGGAACCAACCACCACGCGGTGGCCAGGGCCACCGCACCACACCAGGCGGCGATGGCGGTGACCCGGTGGCGTACCGGCTGGAGGGTGGCGAGCCAGAGCAGGGCCAGTGGCACCACCGCGAACACGGCCGTGGCGTTGACTCCACCGGCGCAGGCGACGGCGAGGGCCGACCCGGCGACGGCGCGCCGCAGGTTCGTGCCGGCGGCGAGACCGACCAGCGGGATGAGCACCCAGGGGGCGACGGCGCTGGGCCAGGCTTCCACCGAGGACCAGCCGAGCTGGGTGAGGATGCGGGGTGACAGCGCGAACGCGACGCCGGCGATCATGCGCCCGGCGGGGGTTCCGATGCCGAGCCTGCCCGCCAGACGTACGGCGCCCAGGTAGGCGACACAGAAGAGCAGCGCCCACCACAGCCGCTGCACCACCCACGGCGCGAGTCCCAGCTCCGATCCGAGCAGGAAGAACGGGCCCATCGGCCAGAGATAGCCGTACGCCTGGTTCTGTAGTTGGCCGAACGTGCCGGTGGGGTCCCACAGGTGCAGCGAGCGGAGCAGCCACCCGGCCGGGTTGACGTTCAGGTCGACCTTGGTGTCCGGGACGACCTGGCCCGGGGCCTGCTGGAAGGCGAGGGCGGTGAGCGCGATGCAGATGACCAGGTGCCGGAACCGTCGGGCCGTGTGCCGGCTACGGCTGGACCCCGGAGCGGCGCCACTGGCCACCTCTGCACGCATTTCGGCTCCTGTCTTCACCGGCCGGACGCGCACCCGCAGCCGACGACCTGTCGCGCGACGTTATCCGGACCGGGCACGGACGGGCGACCAGGGGCACTGCGGTGGCGTTATCGGGAGAACGGCCGTCCCCACGGCGTGTAAGCGTGTGGCAGGCTGCCGACCATGTCAATGCCAGAAGCTGAGGCCGAGACGCATCCGGAACGCGTCGCGTCAGATGGCGACGGGCCCGGGCCGATCGGCCGATGGCTCCGCGCCGACCCCGTCCGTGCCGTGGCGATCGCCCTCATCGTCGTGTCCGTCGCCTGGCGTGCCGGCCTCGCCACCCGTGGCTGGTTCTCGCAGGACGAGTTCGTCATCGCCGCGCAGGTTCTCGACACCGGGCTGGACGCGGACTACCTCCTGCGTACGTTCAACAACCACCTCATGCCCGGCGGCCTGTTGATGGCGTGGGCGATGGTGCGGGCGGCGGGCTTCGCCACCTGGCCGTGGGTGTTGATGCTGGCTGTCGGCCAGGCGGCGCTCGGGTTGGCGGTCTACCGGCTGCTGCGCGATCTGCTCCGGCCCGGCTGGGGTCTGCTGATCCCGCTGTGCCTGTTCGTGTTCAGCCCGCTGACGCTTGAGGTCTCCTCGCTGTGGTTGGTCGGGCTGCTCGTGCTGCCGATGCAGTTGGCCCTGGTCATGGCGGTGGCATCCCAGGTCCGTTACGTGCGGACCGGTCGCCTGCGGCATCTCGTGGCGGTCGGGCTCTGGCTGGTGTTCGGCCTGTTCTTCGACACCAAGTCGCTGCTGATCGTGCCGCTGTTGTTCCTGCTGACCGTCTTTCTCTTCACCTTCGGTGGGGTGGGGCGCAGCCTGGTGACGGTGATCCGCCGGCACTGGCCGGCCTGGCTGATGCTCAGCGCGCTGTCGGGGGCGTACCTGGCGTTCTACCTGACCCGTCCCTCCGGTGAGCTGCGGGACCCGACCTCGGTCGGTTCGGTCCTCAATTTCCTCAGTGACCTGATCGGCAAGACCATGGTGCCGGGTCTGCTCGGCGGCCCCTGGCGCTGGAGCTACGCCGGTGACGGTCCCCCGCTCGTCGACCCGTACGACATCGCCAAGTGGTTGTCCTGGGCGGTGCTGGCGACGCTCGTCGTGGTCACCGTCCGGCGGCGTCCGTCGGCCGGACGGGCCTGGCTGCTGCTCACCTCCTACCTGGGGTTGGTCGCCACGCTCTTCGCCGTCACCCGGCTGGGCGGCCCGCTCGGCCCACTGGTCGGCGTCGTCCCCCGGTACGTCGCCGACGTGGTGCTGGTCGCCGCGATCTGCGTCGGTGCGGCCCTGCTGGGGATCAAGGACACCGACGAGGACGAGGTGTCGGCGTGGCCGGTGCCGACGGTCCTGCGGGAGCCGGGTGCCTTCGCGGTCGGTCTGGTTTCGATGATCGTCCTGCTGGCGACCATCGGTGTGGGCACGCTGTGGAGCACGGCTCGTTTCGGGGACAACTGGAGTACGAAGTACGGGCGGGACTATCTCGCGACGACGCAGGCCGAGCTGGCCGCCGCGCCGCCGGGCACCGTCTTCCTCGACACCGTCGTCCCGGACCGGGTCGTCGCCGGTTACTTCTGGCCGGACAACCTCCAGTCGCACTTCTTCCGCCCGGCCGAGCGCCGGCCCACCTTCGTGACGGAGGCCGCGCGACCGTCGACGTTCGACGACCTCGGCCGGATCCGGCCGGTCGTGGTCCAGGGTCGGAAGATCGTGCCCGGCCCGGTGGACGGCTGCGGGCACCTGGCGGAGGGCGGCCGACCCACCCGGATCCCGTTGGACGGGTATCTGGTGGAGTGGCCGTACGTCGTGCACTTCGGCTACCTCAGCTCGGGTGACTCGACAGCGCTGTTCCGGCTCGGGGACGCCACCCGGGAGATCACCCTGCGGCGCGGGCTGAACGACCTGTTCTTCCTGTTGGAGGGGGCCGGGGACGCCGTCGAGGTGACAGTGCGGACGCCAGGGGTCGGGGTGTGCACCGAGTTGATCACGGTGGGCCGGGCGGTGCCGGCGTCGTGAATGGTTGAGCCGACCGACGGCGTCGAGGCCGGACCGGTTCGGCGGACACGGGACACGCTGCCGCTGTACGCGATCGCGGCGGCGGTCACGGTGCTCGTGCTGGCCCCGCTGGCGAGGCCCGGCTACGCGCTGGTGTACGACATGGTGTTCGTACCCCGGCAGCCGTTGACCTGGGATCTCGTCGCCCCGGCGCAGAGTCTGCCCCGGGCGGTGCCGATGGACGCACTGGTCTCGCTGGTCACCCAGCTGGTGCCGGGCTGGGTGGTGCAGCGACTGGCGCTCGCCGGGGCGGTCTTCCTCGCCGCGGTCGGCGCCGGCCGGTTGGTGCCGACCGAGCGGCGCGCGGTCCGGCTCTTCGCCGCGTTGGCGTACGCCTGGACGCCGTACCTGGCCGAGCGGTTGCTGCTCGGGCAGTGGGGGCTGCTGCTCGCGTACGCCGCGCTGCCCTGGCTGGTGCGGGCGGCGCTGGATCTGCGGGCCGGGCGGGCCGGCGCGCTGGCCCGGGTGGTGCTCGCGGCCGCCCCTGCGGCCATCACGCCGACCGGTGGTCTGATCGCGCTGGGCACGGTGCTGGTGCTGGCGTCGGACCGGATGCGCGCGCCCCGGTCGCTGCTGGTGTCGCAGCGGATGCATCCGCACCGGTCGCGGCAGGCGTTGGCCGCTGTCGGAGTGCTCAACGCCCCCTGGGTGGTCGCGGCCCTGGTCACCGGCGCCGGGGGTTCCTCGGACCCGGCGGGGGTGGCGGCGTTCGCGGCGCGTGCGGAGAACTGGGCCGGCCCGCTGGTGGCGCTGGCCGGCACCGGCGGCATCTGGAGCGCACAGGCCACCCCGGCCAGTCGGGCCACGCCGCTGGTGCCGGTGGCGACAGTGGTACTGCTGATCCTGGCCGGTGTCGGTGCGGGCCTGCTGCGGCGCCGGCTGCCAGCGGGTGGGGCGGTGCGGCTGGCGGTGCTCGCCGGGATCGGTTGTCTTCTTGCCGCCCTCGGGGTGCTGCCCGGTGGGGACGCCATGCTGCGCTGGGCGGTGGTGCACCTGCCGGGCGCGGGGCTGCTGCGGGACGGCCAGAAGTTCCTGGCTCCGTACGCCCTGCTGCTGGTGGTGTGCGCCGCGTTGGGGGCTGAGCGGCTGGTGGCCCGGGTCGACCGGGAGGTGGCCGGGGTGGTCCTGGTCGGGCTGCTGTTTCTGCCGGTGGCCGTCCTGCCGGACCTCGCGTTCGGCGGTGCCGGTCGGCTTCGTCCGGTGAGCTATCCGGCGGAGTGGCAGCGGGTGGCCGAGCACATCGAGGAGGAGCCGGGGGAGATCCTTTCGTTGCCGCTGAGCGCCTACCGCGCGTACCCGTGGAACCCTGGTCGGGTCGTCCTGGACCCGGCGCCCCGCTACCTGCCGGGGACGGTGCTGACCGACGACACGCTCCGGGTCGGCGACGCCGTGGTGGCCGGCGAGAATCCGCGCGTGCGCGAGATGCGCCGAGCGCTGGCCGAGGGGCGACCGGTCCGGACCACGGGGGTGCGCTGGGTCCTGGTGCAGCACGAGGTCTCCGGCGAGGTGGACGACGCTGAGGTACTCGGCGGCCTCGAGCGCGTCCACGACGGACCGTTCCTGACGCTGTACCGCAATCCGGAGACCGTGCCGCAACCGGGCGGGTCCGGACCGGCCCGACTGGCGGTGGTGGCGGCGCTCACTGCTGCCCTTCTGGTGGTCATCGCTGCCGCCGTTTCGGCACTACACCGGCGAGCTACCGCGTGGTAACGTCCGCTCGCACGTCTCGCCATTGGAGGATTGGCATGCGTAGAGCTCTGACCCTGGTCGTGTCTGGCCTGGTGGCGGCGTTGCTGGGGATCCTGGCTCTCGGTGGGATCTCGGCCGCCGCGACCGCCACCGACGAGGAGGCCGCAAGTAAGGCCAAGCTCGTCTCGGAGGCGGCCAAGCGGGCCGGAAAGAAGGATCCGTACGCCCCCGCGGTTTACGGCGACAGGTAGGACGGCTCGCCCCGCTGCTGCACTGGGCGGGGCGACTCCGCACCCCTGAGGATCGCCTCGAAGCGGCCACCCGCAGCCTGCCAGGTGAAGCTGGCCGCATGCTCGCGGGCCTCGGCGCCCATCTCCCGCCGCAGCTCATCCCGGTGCAGAAGGGTGCGCACCTTCATCAGGTAGTCGTCGATGTCGTCGGCCAGCAGGCCGGTACGCCCGTCGACGACCGCTTCGGCGACTCCGCCCGCTCCCCGGAACGCAACCGTCGGGGTGCCGGCCGAGCCCGCCTCCACGATGGTGAGCCCCCAGCCCTCCTTGAGTGACGGGGTCAGGGCCACCCAGGCCGAGGCGAGCAGGGCGGCCTTCTCCTCCTCGGTCACGAAGCCCCGGAAATCCACCCGCTCGGTGATGTCCAGCTCCGCGGCGAGTTCACGCAGGTGCGACTCCCACCAGCCCTGGCCGGCGACCACCAGCCGCAGCTGGGGCAGCTCGTCGGCGAGGGCCGCCACGGCCCGCAGCGCCACCTCGACGCGCTTGTGTGGCACCAGCCGGTTCAGCGTCACGAGCAGTGGGAACGGCGCCCGCTCGACGTCGGTGTTGGGCAGCGTCGGGGTGCCGTTGTGCACCACCGAGACCTGCTCCGGTGGTACGCCGAGCACCGCCAGCTCTCGGCGGGTCGCCTCGGAGACGGTGACGTACCGGCACCGCCGGTAGAGGCGTACGGCGAGCGACGATTCGACCCACCAACCGAACCGGGCGGCCCACTGTGGAAGCACCACCGGCCACTGCTCGCGGTGCACGTGGTGGATCAGCTTGACCACCGGGCGCCGGGACCACAGCGGGGCGAGGAACGGCAACCCGTTGCAGACGTCGACCAGGACGTCGGGCCGGCCGCCCCGGCGGGCTGCCAGCGGGCCGATGCCCAGCGCACCCGCGACGTAACACAGAGCCGCCCAGAGGTAGACGCTGTGTCGGCCGCCGCGCCGTACCAGCCGTACGCCCGCCTCGTTGACCTCGTCGGCCGGGGCCTGGCTGTGGGCGGCGCAGAAGAGCGTGGCGCGGAAACCGCGCGCCACCAGCTCGGCGGCGATCCGCTCCACGTACACCTCGGAACCGCCACCCTCGGGGTTACGGGTGTCTCGCCAGTTGAGGAACAACACGTGTCCGGGCATGCCGAAGCGACGCTCCACGCGAACCCTACTCTCAAGTAATTTAGCGACCCGCGTCACACTAGGGGCTGGTGTGCCGGCCGGCAATGCCCCGATGGGCCAGTCGCTGGGCGCTATCCGCCGACCGTGGGCACCGGCGTGCCGGCCGCGACGGTCGGCGGCGTGGCGGCCGGTGCGGCCGGGTCGGTGGCGGCAGTCCCGGATGTCGGCACACGCCCGGTTCGTCGGTGTCGACGCTGCGAACCGAGCAGTTGCAGGGGTCGCTCGACACCGTAGTAGCTGACCGCGGCGTACACCAGGCCGAAGGCCATGGTGAGGGCGAAGGTGTTGAGCAGCCCGCCGGAGAAGAGCGGTCGGTCGTCGACCAGGTAGATGAGTTCGATGACCATGGGGTGCCACAGGAACAGTCCGTACGAGACCGCGCCGAGCCACCGGGCGGACGAGCTGCCGAAGATCTTCTTGGCCCGGCTCGGCCCGCCGAAGGCCACCGGGATCAGGATCAGCGCCGCGATCACCAGGTAGAGGGCCAGCTTGACGCCGAACTCGGCGGCCGTCGGCTCGGCCAGGTCGCGGGGGCCGGCGACGGGCGTCGTCGCGATCGCCATCAGGCCGACGGCGGCGGCCCAGCAGGTGACCGGCGCCGAGGCCAGGTCGTCCAGCACCCGCAAGACCGCGGGCGCGGTCCCGGTGCGCAGGGCGACGTGCGCCGCCGCCAGCGCCATGCCCGCGCCGAACCAGGCCGCGTACGAGGGGAACCACATGGTGTGCAGTGAGGTGTCGAGCCAGCCGAGCCCCATCAGGATGAGCCACCCGGTGGTCAGCAACGCGCCTCCGCTGACGATCACGATGGTCCGTACCGGGCGCCAGGACCGGCCCACGACGAGCACCGCGATCAGCGGCAGGAGCAGGTAGAACACGACCTCGGTGGCGAGACTCCAGGTCTGGCTGAGCCCGGCCCGCAACTGCCCCGGCTGGTAGATCTGGGTGAAGGTGAGGTGGCGGATCCAGTCGGCGACGGACGCCTGCCGGTTCTGCGGCAGAACGATCAGGCAGACCACGATCGCCAGCCAGTAGGCGGGCAGGATGCGCAGCGCCCGCCGCCACAGGTAGCGCCTGGCCCGGGGTCGGGCCCGGCCCGTCGCGGCGTTGAGCGCCCACGGCCGGAACAGCAGAAACCCGGACAGTACGAAGAAGATGGCGACGCCGACGTCCAGCCGGGCCAGCCAGCCGCCCCAGGTGGTGTTCATGGTGGCGGCGGTCTGGAACCCGACGTGGTGACCGACGACCGCCACCGCGCCGATTGCTCGCAGCGCGTCGAGGGCGGGAAGTCGGTCGGTTGCCGAAGGCTCCGAAACTGTTGGCGCGGCGGCTGTGGACATCTGGACATCCAGGGGGTCGCTTTGAAGGTGACCGGGGAGTAACCTCCCGCCATGTTAAGGATCGGGTGCCCCGGACAACAGGTCGTAGGGCGGCAGGTTACAGGAGGATGAGTGAAGCTTCGCGTGGGCGCCGCGCTCTTCGGGCTTGGCGTCTTATTGCTGGTCTTCGCGGCCGGGCTGCCGTTTTATGTGGCCCCCGCAGTGACCAAGCTCCCGTATGATCTTGAGCCGACGACGTCTGTCGCCGAGGCGAAGAACGCCAAGTTCTTGAAGATCACCCGCGTCGGAGATTCGGCGACCATCGAGGTCCAGCAGGGTGACCTCACGTCCAATGTCGAGGTCATTCCGCAGCCTGACGACACCAAGGACCGGCTGCCCAAGGACCTCAAGGGCGAGGCGGTGATCTGGGACGTCTACCAGACGGTCCGGCGCTCCGACAGCCCGGAGGTGGTGGTCAGCCAGTACAGCACCGAACTCGCTCTCGACCGGATCTCCGGTGCGGCTGCTTCGTGGAAGGAGCAGTGGCTCAACGAGACCGGGGTGGACGGGACTCCGGTCGGCAACGTCAAGTACTCCGGCCAGATCTACAAGTTCCCGTTCGGCACCGCCAAGCGGGACTACCAGATTTTCGACCGTGATCTGAAGCGGGCCACCCCGGCGAAGTTCGTCGGTACCGAAAAGATCAAGGGCGTCGAGGCGTACCGCTTCGAGCAGCGGATCGAGAACGAGGTGCTGGCCACGCCGGAGAGCAGCATCCAGACGTTGGTCGGCAAGTTCGCGCCGGGTGCCACCAGCGGCCAGATCGTCTACAGCAACATCCGGACGGTCTGGGTCGACCCGGTCACCGGCTCCTACGTGAACGTGCGGGAGCAGCAGCACAAGGAGTTGCGCCCCAACACCGGCACTCCGACGGTGCTGCTGGACGCGGACTTCAACTACACCGACGACACGGTCAGCCGCAGTGTCGAGACGGTCAAGGACAACCGCTTCAAGATCGGCCTGATCAGTTTCTGGGGCCCGATCGTCGCTGGTGTCCTCGGTCTGCTCGCGGTCGTCTTCGGTGTGTGGCTGGTGACCCGACCCGAGGGTGGGACGGCCCGGCACCGCGCCGAGCCGGCGGTCGCCGACCCGACGCCGACCCGGGTGGACCAGGAGCCGGTACGCGACACGGACACCGTCGAGCAGCCCCGGCCGCAGCCGGTTGGCGGGCCACTGACCGACGAGATCCCGCCGGCTTCGACGAACTGGAAGTCGGAGGACCCGACGGTGCCGACCCAGCGCCCGGCTCCGGGCGAGGTGGAGCAGCGCTGACCCGCGTACTACCGGGTGTATGACCGAGGGGTGGGGGGCGGGGCGGGGCGCCCCCCGGGCAT